>DATEHX010000235.1:0-21075 GCA_035279345.1 Pyrinomonadaceae bacterium
CGTAGGCGCCGACATGCTCGCTTGCGAGACGCGACAGATATTTTTGTTTCTGTTCGGGGGTTCCCCAGCGAATGAATGCGTTGTTCACGAGCGTGTTCTGCACGTCGACAAACACGCCGACGGAAGCATCAACGCGCGAGAGTTCTTCCACCGCGAGAATAGCAGTGAAAAAATTGGCGCCCGCGCCGCCGTACTCTTCCGGCGTTTCGATACCCATCAAACCGAGCTGAAAACAGTGCTGAATAATGGACGGATCGAGTTTCGCGGCTTCGTCCATGTGTTCGACGCGCGGGCGAATCTCGCCCTCGGCAAACTCGCGGACGCTCGCGCGAAACATCGTCTCGTCTTCGGAAAGTGTCGTAAGCGGAATAGCAGGTGCTTGCGCTAGAGCTGTTTGTGATTGACTCATGTTAGTAATGTTCGTTATGCCGGACTCAAAATGAACGTAGCATCATAATCGAGCGACGAAGGTTCCGGCAAAGGCATCCACAGATTACACAGATTTCACTGAAAACAGCTGTGTAATCTGTGGATGTGGTACCGTACCGTATGGCCGTTGAAAGTCCGAAAATTGATTCCGCTCGTCGGAGCAAATTTGCGCCACTAGGAATCATATTTGGTCTGTTTGGATTGTTGTTGTTCGCCTATTTTGTGAGGCGCGCCGGCATTGGCGAGATCTTTTCGAACATTCAACGTCTCGGCGCCGGTTTCCTGCTCATCCTCGCGATCTCCAGCACACGTTACATCGTTCGCGCACTCGCGTGGACGCGCTGTGTCGAACGGCCGCATCGACTCCCATTTCGCGATGCCTTACAGGCGCGTTTGATGGGCGACGCACTCGGCAACATCATCCCTTTTGCGAGTGTCGCGGTGAGCGAGCCGTCGAAGGCGGTGTTTGTGAAAGATCGCGTGCCTGTGATCGTTGGACTATCAGCGCTGGCTATCGAAAACATTTTCTACGCGCTGTCGGTGGCACTGTTTATTTGCGCGGGCACGGCGACGCTGTTGCTGAGCTTTACTTTGCCGAAAGCTTTGCGTTACGCGAGCATCGGCGCGATCGTCACGACGCTCGTCATAATTCCCGCGGGTTATTTTTTGCTGCGCAGTCAGACGAAGTTTCTGAGTGGCGCGTTACGGTTTTTCGGGCGCTTCGGAGTTGCTCCAAACCTGGTCGCGAAGATTTTGCCGCGTGCGGAAACACTCGAAGAGCGCGTCTACGGTTTTTACGATCGCAATCGCGGAAGCTTTCTTTCAATCTTCGCCCTCGACATGTGTTTTCACCTGGCGGGTGTTGCCGAGATTTACACGACGTTGTCCTTTATCAGTCCGGTCGCGCCGACGTTGCGGCAGGCGTTCATACTCGAGTCGGTGAATCGAATCATCAACGTCGCGTTTAAATTCATTCCACTAAGGGCGGGTGTTGATGAAGGCGGGACGGGTCAGGTGTCGAAGGTTTTAGGTTTTGCGAGAGGAATTGGGGAAACGCTCGCGATTATTCGCAAGGGCCGCGATATCTTCTGGAGCGCGATCGGTCTTCTATTGATCTGGCGAAAAGGTTTTTCGCTAAGCGGACTTACAGACGACGACTCTATTCGTACGCCAGCGCGTTAACCGCATCGAGATTCGACGCGCGCCACGCCGGATACAACGCACCAAGCACACCGCCAATTAATCCAATCGCCGCCGCAACGAGCGCCCAGGTCCAGCTATATTCAAAGACGAGTCCGTAAGCGCGATGAATCAGGTATCCGGCCACGATTGAAACCGCAAATCCTGCTATCAGCCCGATGATACTGATCAGAATCGCTTCCTTCTCGATGATTCCCACGATGTAACCACGCGAAGCGCCCATTGCTTTCAGGATGCCGATCTCGCGCGTGCGTTCCGTGATCGTCGTGTACATCGCGAGCATCACGACCAGCGCACTCACTACCGCCGCGAGCCCTACCAGCACACGCAGAAAAACACCGAGATAAGGAATACTTTTTTCAAAACTCGTAAACACGTCTCTGGTCGGCTGAATCGTGTTGCCCGGCAACTCCTGATCGATCCGCTTGGCCATCGCTTCAACCTGATCGGAATTTCGCAGCTTCAGGAAGATAAACGTGCACTTGCCGCTGGCTTCGAGCGCTTCCTGCATCGCGGCGAGTGACATTTTCACGCGCGCGCCTGATTCCGGTGTGTAAATTCCGACGATGCGATATTCCTTCGTGCCGAGCGTCTTGATCGGGTCGCCGATGCGAAGGTTGTTATTGCGAGCCTTGGTTTCGTCGATCACGACCTCGTTCGTGTTTTGCGGACTGTGGCCCTCCACCAGGTTGAGTCCGTTCATACTGGCGTAGGCGTCCCAATCGACGCCGTCGATCTGCTCGATACCGATGCCGCCCGAGCCTTGCGAAAAGTGACGAATCACGGGCAGCGCTTCTTCGACACCGTCGATCGCTTTCAAACGGTCGACGTAACGCGTGTCGAGATTGGCGGTGGTTGACGTTAACTGCACCGCGCCCGGACGCATGAAAATAAGCTCGGCGCGAACGTTGCTTGCGCGGCGTTGAAGATCATTTGACATGCCGCGCGCGAGACCCGTGAAAAGCATCACCAGAGCCACGCCGAGCGCGATTCCCGCGACGCTCACCAGCGTGCGAATCGGTCGTTGTCGAATATTGGAGGTAACTAGATTGTCCAAGCGTAATAAACTTCCGGCACGAACCATCCACAGATTACACAGATTTTATAAACTGATCTGTGTAATCTGTGAATAACGGGTTACTACCATAAGGCATTTTGGTCTAAGCTAACAACTGAACCAATGAAGAAACGTTCACCATTTTTCCACTCGTTCCTGACTCTCGTGCTGTTGCTGACGCTCGTGTTAGTAGCGCGCAGCTTCGTCCCCGATCGGGTTCAGATCACGATCCTCGGCACCACCGATCTGCACGGCAACATCAATCCGATCGACTATTACACCAACAAATCGGACAATCGCGGACTCGCTAAAGTCGCCACACTCATCAAGCGCATTCGCAAGGAACATGCCAACGTGCTGCTCATCGATTCGGGCGACACGATTCAGGGATCGCCGCTCGAGTCGTTTCACGGACGCAAGAACAACCAGCCAATCGATCCGATGATGCTCGCGATGAACTCGTTGAATTACGACGCGATGACCGTCGGGAATCACGAGTACAACTTCGGTCTCAAGGTCCTGGAAAAAGCGCGCGGTGAAGCGAACTTTCCGTGGCTCTCCGCAAACACGTACGACATCGCGAAACAGCAACCGCATTACAAACCCTACATCGTGAAAGAAGTCGCCGGCGTGCGCATCGGAATTCTCGGTTTGACGACGCCCGGCGTGCCGAACTGGGACAATCCCCCAAACTACGCCGGACTCGAGTTTCACGAACCCCTAAGCGAAGCGCGCAAGTGGGTGCCGATCTTGCGCGACAAGGAAAAAGCGGACATCGTCGTAATCGCAATGCACATGGGACTCGGCGAAGATTTGCGCACCGGTGAAGCGAGCCCTGGGCAAGTGGCGCACGAGAACGAAGCAATTTCGATCGCGAAAGAAGTTCCCGGCGTCGACGTTATCTTCATGGGCCACACGCACCGCGAGGTGCCTTCGCTTTACATCAACGGCGTCCTGCTCACACAGGCAAACTACTGGGGCAAGAATCTCGCGCGGGCAGATATTTACTTACAAAAGACAGTCGCCGGTGGTTGGCGCCTCTACGCGAAATCCGCGCGCACGTTGCCGACTGACGACAAAGTCGAACCCGATCCCGACGTCACCAAGCTCGCCGAGCCTTACGACAACGAAACCCAGGGCTGGCTTGCAAAAGTTATCGGCCAATCCGCTGAAGAGTTGACCGCGAAAGAAGCACGATTCCGCGATACTGCGATTCTCGATCTGATCCAGAAAGTGCAACTCGAAGCGGGCAAAGCCGACGTGTCGATGGTCGCGAGTTTCAATTCGGAAGCGCGGATCGCGAAAGGTCCGGTGAGCGTGCGCGACATCGCGGGGCTTTACGTTTACGAAAACACTCTCGTCGTGCTCGAAGTCACCGGCCAGCAGTTAAAAGACGCGCTCGAACATTCAGCGAAGTATTTCAAGACCTACGTTCCCGGCAAGCCCGCGTCCGATTTAGTCGACGATAAAATTCCTGCTTACAACTTCGACATCGCTGAAGGTGTCACCTACGACCTCGATATTTCGAAGCCCGTGGGCCAACGAATCCAGAACCTGCGGTTTCGTGGCCAGCCGCTTTCGCCTACCCGAAAGCTTCGCCTGGCGACGAATAACTATCGCGTTAATGGCGGTGGTGGGTATACCATGTACAAGAACGCGCCAGTCGTCTATCGTTCGAGTGAAGAGATTCGCGAGCTGATCATCGACTGGCTCGAGAAAAACAAAACGGTTCCCGTCAAACCAAACAACAACTGGCGCCTCGTGCCCGTAAGCCAGTCTTGATTTTACGGCTTTCCCCAGATGCCTCGACTTGCAGCCATTTCAGGCAAACTGAAGGGGGCGATCTTCACGCTTACCGAAGATGCGCTCGTCATTGGTCGTGAGACTGCTGCGAATCTGTGCCTCGCGGACGCTTCTGTTTCCCGCCGTCATTCAAAGATCGAAAAGAAAGACGAACAGTTTGTCATCACCGATCTCGAGAGTCTCAACGGCACGTTCATCAACGACGTCCCCATACGCAGCCGCGTGCTCGAACACGGCGACCGCGTGCGCATCGGCGATTCGCAGTTTGTTTTTCTGACGCAGGACGGCGACGCCGCTTCGAAGTCGAGCGAAGTCACGATCGACGAAGTGCAGATCGTGACGGGTCCGACGGTTCAGGTGCGGCTCGACGAAGCGGTCTACCAGATGGAGCGCAATCTGGGCGCGTTGATGAAAGTCTCGACGGCGATCAACGCGATTCGCGGTCTCGACTCGTTGCTGGAACGTTTGCTCGAGCTGTTGTATGAAGTCGTGCCCGCGCAACGCGGCGCGATCCTGCTCACGAGCGGCGAGTCGTTCGATAACGGTTTCGTTTTCGGCCTCGATCGCCAGCACGGAAAGAACAAGTCAGTTAACGTGAGCCGCACGATCGTGCAGCAGGTAATACGAGACGGCGTCGCTGTGCTCGCGAGCGACGCGGCAACGACGCAACCGCGTTTCGCCACCGCGAGTTTCATCGAAACACGCGCGCATTCCGTGATGTGCGTACCGCTCGTGATGGTGGATCGAAAACTCGGCGTGCTTTATCTCGACACGACCGTTTCGCGCGATCAGTTCAACAAGGACCACCTGCAACTCGTAACCGCAATCGCCAACATCGCGGCGGTTGCGATCGAAAACGCACGGCACTTCGAGTGGCTCGAAAAAGAGAACGAACGTCTGCTTGCCGACGTCAATATCGAACACAACATGGTCGGCGAAAGCGGCGCGATGCAGCGCGTCTATCACTTCATCTCGAAAGTCGCGCCGACCGATGCGACGGTGCTGATCAACGGCGAGAGCGGCACGGGCAAAGAGTTGGCCGCGCGCGCGATTCATCGCAACAGCAAACGTGCGCAGAAGCCGTTCATGGCGGTAAACTGCGCGGCCTTGACTGATTCGCTGTTGGAAAGCGAACTGTTTGGTCACGAACGCGGCGCGTTCACCGGCGCGATCGCGCAGAAAAAAGGACGCCTGGAGATTGCGGCCGGCGGAACGATTTTCCTCGACGAGATCGGCGAACTCACGCCGGCGTTGCAAGTGAAACTATTGCGCGTGCTTCAGGAGCGCGAGTTTGAACGCGTCGGCGGAACGTTGACGATCAAAGTCGACGTGCGCGTGATCGCGGCGACGAATAAAAACCTTGACGATGCGATGGCCGCGGGTCAGTTTCGTCACGATCTCTTCTATCGTCTGAACGTCGTCTCGCTCGAAATGCCGGGGCTGCGCGAGCGTCGCGATGACATAATGCTGCTGGCGAGTTATTTCGCTGAGAAATACGGAGCGATGTGCAACAAGAAGTTGAAAGGCATTTCGCCGGACGCGCGCGCCTCGCTCGTGGCTTATGATTGGCCCGGTAACGTGCGCGAACTCGAAAACACGATCGAGCGCGCTGTGGTGTTGGGAACCACTGAATGGATCCGGCCTGAAGACCTGCCGGAGGCCGTCCTCGAGAGAGTGGAAAATTATGCTACTCGGACCACGTATCACGACGCGGTGGCGAAAAGTAAAAAACAGATCATCGCGAGCGCGATGGACCAGGCGAAGGGCAACGTCAACGATGCCGCGAGGCTCCTGGGAGTGCACCCAAACTATTTGCACCGCTTGTTAAGCAATGCCAACTTGGAAGATCAAATGACCAGGGAGATGTAAACCTGCAAAACGAAAACGTTTCACTGCGCGATGTGACGCCTGAGGACGAGTCTTTTCTGTTGGACGTTTACGCCAGCACCCGGCTTGAAGAGTTGGCAGGAACAGGATGGGACGACAACCAGAAGCTGGCTTTTATCAGGATGCAGTTTCTCGCGCGTGAAAGATCCCAGCCTCGAGTAGACAACAAAATCATTCTGCTGAACGGGCGACCTGTTGGGCGAATGCTGGTCGACAGAACCGAGACGCCGATCGTGCTGCGAGATATTGCTGTGTTGACGGAGTATCGCAACGCCGGCATCGGGAGCCGTTTGCTTCAGGAGTTAATGGCGGAAGCTGCTTCGACAGGAAAGCCCATTCGATTGCACGTCGTGGCTTCATCACCCGCCGTGCGGTTGTACGAGCGGTTGGGATTTCGCCGTGGCGGCGATGAAGCGGGAGCAGCGTATTTGGAAATGACATGGGTTCCTGTTAGAAGTTGAGTTGATGCCTACCTACAGGATCAATCCCTACATCAGTTTCATCGAGAATCGTTTGTTTCCGGGTGAGATTCAACGCGCGGTGTTTCATCGTCTGACCGGGGAACTGATCGAATACGACTTCACTAAGAGTTTGACTGCCGACGATGTTCAACTGCGGCAATTGATTCAACGCGGATTTCTCATCACCGGGGATTACGATCCTTTAGCTCCACTGCTTGATTGGTACGTTGCGCGTCCCATTCAAAACCCGGCTGTCATGTATCGATCGAAAACCGGAGAATGGATGCTGGTGCGAACGTCGATGAAGCAGACGGTTTACTCGCCAAAACTCGACGAATTGCCCGTCGTGATTGAAGAGCAATTGACGCCGCTAGCTGCTGATCTCTTGTTGATGGCTGATGGGACTAAAACACTTCGGGAGATCTTTAGCGGGTTGAATGATGAACGCGAGGCAATAGATTTCCTGACAACTCAGGAACGGCAGTTGATCAAATTAACGCCGTGGCGCGAAGTTCTCGACGATCCTTTTAGTAACGTCAATATAGTGCCGCGGAATCTCTATCACTCCGACAGAAAAGATCAGCCGGCCATAACCGACTTTCACCTATACGGCATCGAGGAAGCCGCCTGGGAATTTGATTTTATCGAACCCACCGTAAACCACTCTTTCCGCTTTCCTCACGAAGCGTTAGGTGGACTCGATTACGGCTCGCGGTTTTGTCTTTCGACGCTGCGGCCCGAAGTAGTTCCGCTGCTGAACGAGTCGGACCATCTCGAAGTGTTGGAAGTTGGCGGCGGCACGGGCAGCTTTGCGCGATCGTTCATAAAACAAGCCGCGAATAAGACCCGCGTTAATTATCACATCCTCGATCTATCGCCGGCTTTGATGGCGAACCAAAGAAAGCTCTTGTCTGAACTTTTTCCCGAAAGCAGTCATTTCCATCAGGATGCGACCGAGTTTGATCTTCCGGGCAAGACCTTCGATCTCATTGTGTCTAACGAAGTGATAGCGGACTTTCCAGTCGCTTCTGGTAGAGGAGAAGGCGCGTATTATGTCGAAAAATATGATCTCTCCAACAAAGACGCTTCCGATTCTTTCGTCGTCAACGCCGGCGTTTTTCGCTTCATCGAACGGGCATGGAAACACTTAAAGCCGGGCGGAACGCTCATAGTTTCCGAATACGGTGCGGAGGACCGATATCCGGCCGCGTCTTTCAACTTGAATCACGACGAATACACGATTCACTTTGGCCACCTTGCCGCGTGTGCTGCGAAGGTCGGTTTCGACTGCCGGCTGGTGACGTTGAAAGAGTTTCTGGATCTTGACGATGAAGTGTTGGTGTTGAATGGACGCGAGGAGCATTTGCTCTGTCTCAATCACGTCTTGAAGAATTACGGACAGGCTCTTCCTTACGCGGTGATCTCCAAGTCAGACTTCGAAAAACAATGCGGCCGTGTAGTAGAACAGACGGGACTGATCGGGTATTCTTTCTCGCCGCTGAAAACGGGCTATCACTACGGTCCCAACATAAGAGACTTTTTCGTCCTGGTAATGAACAAACCTAAGGAGAATTGATGGAGCCTTCTTTAACGCACGAAGAATTTGCCCCGCAGGCTGGTACTACATTTCACGCTGAGGTTGACGAAAACACCAGCGTGCCGTTGGAGCTAACCAACGTTTCGGAACTGAAACTGTATCCGCAGCAGGAGGAATTTACGCTCGAGTTTCGTGGTCCATTAAACATATTTCTCGGTCAGGGCGTGCGCAACTTCAACCACGATCAAATGGGCCAATTTGAGCTCTTCATCGTCCCCGTCAAGCAAGACGCGCAGGGGTATTACTACGAAGCAGTCTTCAATCGCATTCGCGAGCAGTAAATCAATGAGCAGCCAGTCACCGGGAACTGCAAACGTTACCCTTCGTCCAGTTAGCGCGGACGACCACGATTTTCTCGTTGAAGTTTATTGGAGCACTCGGGCCGAAGAGTTGGCTTTAGTGCCATGGACCATCGAACAGCAGCAGGCATTCGTCCGATCGCAGTTCGCCGCGCAACAAGACCATTACGCAAAAAAATATCCCACGGCCAGCCACGACATCATCATGTCAAATGACCGGCCAGTGGGACGTCTCTATGTTGCTCGCCTGGACCAGGAGATTCGAATTATCGATATTACTCTGCTGCCTGCCGAGCGGAACGCCGGGATCGGCAGCTATCTACTCAAGCAATTGCTCGACGAAGCGAATCGCTCCGGAAAGAATACGCGGATTTACGTGGAGGAATTTAATCCTTCACTTCGTCTCTTTGAACGTTTGGGTTTCTCACCAAGCGAGCAGCACGGAATACATCTGCTGTTGCAGTGCAAGCCCAGTCAGGAAGTTAAGAATGCAGACGATTGATAACTGCCTCGTAGTGTGGAGCGCGCTTATCTTTGGTTCCGACTGGAACCACCAGGAATGAGAACATACCCAATTGTTCGTGCTCGATCACATACGTGTCCTGATTAAGAGTCATCTCTTTTGGACCACGAAACAGCAGTGAAAAACCTTCTTTACCTGCTGCAGCTTGCTTCCTTGACGCAAAACTAGTTACGTCAACCAACGTGAACTTCACCTTTGCCGCTTGATGAGTAAACAGAAAATTAGTGCCAAGCTGGGATTTGAATGAGGCCAAATCCAAACCAGTGGATTTTGTAGTGCCGAAGGCTTTCTCGGTGAGGGCCAGCGGAACTCCCGCTGCAAGAGCCACGAACGTACCTCGCTTCAAGAATTCTCGGCGCGAACTGCTCATTTTTTTCCTCCTAGAAGGGTGCTTGATCTGGGCTTGCGGTAGAAATGGTGGTGGAGTCTATTTCTTCTTCTTAAAACTTGCAATAGAAAAAACACACGGAAAAAGTTTTAGGGAATCTTCCACTACACTCTTGTAATATCTTGAAGTTCGATCTATAGTGCGCCCTCACAAGTCGCTCTTGCAATAAATCGTGCGAAGACGAAACCACTGTTTGGGCCAGTCCAGAGACCCATAACAGTCGGCCGGACAATCTATAGATTCCCTACGGCTTACCTACCAGGATAAGGAGGCGATTCAATGGCCCAACCATACGTCGGCGAAATAAGAATGTTCGCCGGAAATTTTAATCCTAACGGCTGGATGTTTTGTGAAGGTCAGTTGTTACCTATCTCCGAGAATGAGACTCTGTTTCAGTTAATCGGGACCATGTATGGCGGTGATGGCGAGAGTACTTTTGCGCTGCCCGATCTGCGAGGCCGCATACCGCTGCACTTTGGTACCGGACCAGATGGTGTTACCTATCAACAGGCCGAAGCGTCCGGCGTTGAATCGGTAACGCTCACTACACAGCAGATTCCGATTCATACTCATCCCATGATGTGTAGTTCGGGCGGCGGCACGAATTCGAGCAATCCCGCAAATGCTGTGGCCGCTCCATCAGACCTGAGCCAGTTCAACGATCTATCTGTAGCGCCTAACACCGCACCTAACACTCAGCTCGGAACTCCTGGTTTCGTTAGCGATGGCACGGGAGGCTCCCAACCCCATGAAAACTTCCAGCCCTACCTTTGTATCAATTACATCATCTCGCTGTTCGGGATATTCCCGTCTCCAACATAAAAAGCGGGTCTTCTACTTGAAGAGTCAACGATGATTGGTACATCGAGGCTGAACGCTCAACAATCGAAGGAGTCATAATCATGGCTGAACCGTTTTTGTCTGAAATCAGAATCTTTTCGTTCAACTTTCCGCCCAAGGGCTGGGCGTTTTGTAACGGTCAATTGCTGCCGATCAATCAGAATCAGGCGTTGTTTTCTTTGCTGGGCACCGTATACGGAGGCAACGGGCAAACCAATTTCGCTCTGCCCAACTTGCGTGGCCGGGCATCGATCCATCAAGGGTCCGGCCATACCTTAGGAGAAGCCGCCGGTTCGTCAGCAGTTACCATCAACATCCAGCAGTTGCCCACGCATAACCATTTTCTGAGCAATAACATGGCAATTGTTAGTGACACAACGAACGCTACGCAGGGCTCTCCTACTGGTAACAACTGGGCCAACACCGGAAAGGTGCAATGGTGTACGAGCGCGCCAAACGCCGCGATGAACCCGCAGGCTGTTGGTAACGTTGGCGGAAGCCAGGCGCATACCAATATGCAGCCTTACCTTGTGCTCAATTTCTGTATCGCACTTCAGGGAATTTTCCCATCGCAAACATAGAAGAGGGAGAGAAATCATGGCTGATCCTTTTGTCGCTGAAATCAGAATTTTTCCATTCAACTTTGCTCCCAAAGGTTGGGCATTCTGCGATGGCCAGCTCCTGCCGTTAAGTCAGAACACAGCGCTCTTCTCCTTGTTGGGAACAACCTATGGCGGTGATGGCAAGTCGACCTTTGCGCTTCCGGATTTGCAGGGCAGTGCTGCCATGCATCCGGGACAAGGGCCCGGATTGTCGTTACATGATTTGGGCGAGATCGGTGGTACTGAAGCAGTCACTTTGTTGGTGAGTGAAATCCCCGCACACGCGCATACCGTAGGCCGGGCACTCGCGGACGGTGGCAATGTAGTTTCGCCTGTAAATGCTGTCTGGGCTCAGTCGGCCGCAGGTCGCGGAGGTGCTGCTCTCTATATAAATGGGACACCGACCGGAAAAGTGAACCAGATACAGTCGCTGAATGTCACCGGTGGTGGCCTGCCGCATAACAATATGCAGCCCTACCTGACGCTCAATTTCTGCATTGCTCTGCAGGGAGTCTTTCCAGCGCGGCCTTAACGGACCGCGCTTTTTTATTTAAGCGTCACACACAACTAAAAAATCGCGTCAACCTTTCCGCTCCAGGATGAGGCCGCTACAGCTCTGGAGCTTAGGAGTTGAAAAATGGTCTACCCTCAATACAGGAAATCCAATCGTAAGTTTAACCGCCGAACGCTTACAGGAATTTTGACTACCATCTCCCTGGCAGTCGTAAGCGTTCTGGCATTGTCGATAGTACCGAGTTCGGCTGTCGCCAACTCGAGTCGTTCGCCGGGCATCGACGCAGGCCGGGCTGAGCGACGCAATCATCGCATCAGTGTGCGTCCTCCCCAATTGGCTGCTGTCAGGCCGGCCGTTCGAAATCTGGCATTACCTTTCTTTGCTTCCATTACTGTTGACCGCACCGACGATGCCGCCGCTGCATCCGCTTGCACTGCTGCGATCAATGACTGCAGCTTGCGCGGCGCAGTCGCGTTTGCAAACGTGAATCCAGGCACCACGATCGTGATCCCGTCCGGAACCTACCAGTTGAACATCGCGGGCGGCGCCGGAGAAGGCTTTTCCGGCAACAACTCGATCGGTGATCTCGATGTCCTTGGTAACAATACGGTCATTACGGGCTCCGGTGCTGCTACCACAGTCATTCAGCAGACTCAGCCGAACGATCGCGTTTTGGAAGTAAATCCATTTCTCGACGCAAACTTCAATTTCACGATTTCCGACGTTACGATCACCGGCGGTAAAGAAACGACCGCAGTCGGTGGCGGCGGCATTATCGGCGGCTCCATCGGCAACAACATGTCCATTACGAACTGCGTGTTTTCAGGCAATAGCGCGACGGGCGTGGGTACGTTGGGTGGTGGCGGCGTCTTGTACACCGGCGGAAGTCTTACTATCTCGGGAACAACGTTCGCGAGCAATTCCACCAGCACCAGCGGCGGTGGTTTGGGTTACACGGCCGGTGACCCGCTGATTAGAAACCCATCTACCGGCACTCTTTCGGTAAGCGCTTCAGCGTTCTCCAGTAACACCGCTAACTCGGCTGCCGCAGGCGGCGGCGGAGCAGACCTTTATAACTTTAACGGTGGTTTAGGCACCTACAACATTAGCAGTTCGTCCTTTTCAAATAACTCGGCGCCGAACGGCAATGGTGGCGGCATCGTCGTGGAAAGTGGTCCACTGACGCTCACTACTAGTTCGTTGACTGGCAACTCGGCGGGTGTCACTGGTGGCGCAATCAGTTCCGCCAGCAGCGCCTCGGTCACGTTCTCGAGACTTGTCGGCAACACCGTTCCCAATCCTTTGAACGGACTGACTCTGTTCGCCCTTGGAGGTACTTTCACGGCGGATGACAACTGGTGGGGAATCAACACTGGTCCAACAGCAAATGATTTCCGCGGCATCGGCGGCCCTCTGTTCCCGATGACTTACCTCCAACTCAGAGTCAGCTCCAGCGAGACTCAGATCTGTAGCGGCTCCACGGCTCTCTTTACGGCAGATATCAAGCAACGAAATCTCGGCGCGCCTTTAACCACTGAACTCAACGGCCTGCCGCCCTTTATGGCGGTATGGAATAACGTCGTAGGTGGCTCGTTATCAGGCGCCACGAACTTCGTTGACGGCGTCTCGACCGCGACGTTCACCGCCGGCCCGACACCAGGACCAGGCAGCGCGGATGTCACGGCAGACAATCAGTCTCTTACGGTATCGGTTACCATCGATACCAATAACACTACGGATCCGGGAGACCAGACCGTTTGTGAAGGTGACACAGCAACCTTCACGACCACGGCCAGTGGCCCCGGCACGATCACCTTCGTGTGGAAGAAGGGCGCCACTGTTCTGAACAACGGCGATCTCGGCGGACGCGTTAGCATCACCAGCGGCGGCAACACCAGTACGTTGACGATCACTGGCGCGCAGCCCACAGACACGGATACCTACACCGTTGAAGCGGCCGGTGAATGCAACACCGCTACGCAGAGCGCGACGTTGACCGTCAACCCGACGACGACTGCGACTGATCCGGCGGATCAGACAGTTTGTCAGGGTGCGGTTGCCAACTTCTCGACCACGGCAACAGGTGCAGACCTGCATTACGCATGGACCCTGGACGGTTCGCCATTCAACGGCGACAGTCCGAGCATCAACGTACCTACTGCAGCTCTCAGCATCGGCACGCACACTATCGGCCTGACGGTGACGGGTTCCTGCGGTACGGTTACGCACACGGCGACTCTGACCGTACAGGCGAACACGACGGCGACCGACCCGGCGGATCAGACAGTTTGCCAGGGCGATATCGCAAGCTTCTCAACCACGGCAACCGGTACGGATCTGCATTACGCGTGGACTCTGGACGGCTCGCCATTCAACGGCGATAGCCCGAGCATCAACGTGCCGACTGCTTCGCTCAGTGCCGGTGCACACACGATCGGTCTGACCGTGACCGGCTCTTGCGGCACCGTTACTCATACCGCGAACCTGACGGTCAATGCGCAAACGGCGACAACTGACCCGGCAGACCAAACAGTTTGCAAGGGTACTGACGCCCACTTCTCAACGACGGCATCAGGTACTGGTCCATTCTCTTATGCATGGACTCTGGATGGTTCGCCGTTCAACGGAAACAGCCCGAGCATTACCGTCCCGACGGGCTCGCTTTCGGTTGGCAACCACACGGTCACAGTAACGACTACCGGATCCTGCGGCACTGCAACGCAGACCGCGATCCTGACCGTAACGGCCGGAACTCCGGTGATTAACCTGATCACCAATTCCGCGACCATGTGGCCACCGAACCACCAGTATCAGACGTTCAACGTGAGTGACTTCGTCGCCAGTGCCAACGCAGGATGTGGCGGCGGCGACATTACCAACAGTGTGGTTATCCAAAAGGTGAGCAGTGATGAGCCTGAGGACAATCCATCCGGCGGTGATGGCAACACGCTCAACGACATCGTGATTTCGCCCAATTGCAAGTCGGTCCAATTACGATCTGAACGTGACGGCAACCTTAATGGACGCGTCTACACGATTACATTCAAGGTTACGGATGCATTCGGCAACACTGCGACGGCAACAGTTAAGGTCTCTGTGCCGAAGAACAATAACGGCACAGCGGTCGATAATGGCACCGCTGCGGGCTACACAGTAAACAGCATCTGCCCATAACCGCGGGCGGACCAGGATCAGAACGTATTAACGAAAGGTGACTGACATGAGAATTACGTTACACAAGTCGAGCCCTCTGTTCACGTCTCTCGCGGTGTTGGGTGTGTTTATCGGCATGATGGTCTGTGGACCGTTGCTGTCACAGGCCCATGCTCCAACGACGACGGCCATCACGATTGTGAATAACTCCGGTCGTGAGATTCGCCACGTCTATCTTTCAGCACCGGATCAGGACAACTGGGGTTCGGACCAACTCGTCAATTCGGTGATTTCACCGAATGGTGGATCGTTCACAATCAGCGACGCAAACTGCGGCGGAGCCAGCATCAAGGTCATCGCCGAAGACCAGGAAGGTTGTTTCTCGTATCAGGTCGTCGCTTGCTCGGGGAGCGTTAATTGGACCATAACCAACGACACTTCTCGCGATTGTGGTAACTGACACTCTTAGAGTGTCTGCCTACTGAGTACTCCCAGGATTTTAGTGCGGGGCTCGGGTGAATAACCCGCGCCCCGTTTCTTTTGTTTGCAGTTCCAGACGCAAGCTAAAGCTTGAACTCAGAACCGGCGTCCTGTTTTGAGTTCAAGCAGCTTTGCCCGAAAAGTGCTTAACGGCTTCGCCGCCGGATGTGAGGCGGGGCTCCGCCCCACCGGTTGGGTGGTGAGGCAATGGGCTTGGCCCCTGGTTCGGGCTAAGCCCCCAAAGATCATGGGCCAAAGGCCATACGAGGGGCCAAGCCCTAACTCTTTCTTGAACGTAACGGCGGGGCAGAGACCCCGCCTCACATCCGGCGGCGAAGCCGTTAAGCACTTTTCGGGCAAAGCCAGTTCGACCCTTTTAGGTTGTCTTTGTTCCTTGAAAATTGACGCTTGGTAGCGAAATTTTGGAGCTTGGACCACGAGGTTTAACCCCTTTGTTTATGGCAGTTTCCTGCCATACCAAAGTACAGTTGCTTGCCATTGACGCTGTTCAGAGTCGCAAGTAAAGTACTGTCGCCCTAAAACCGGTTCCATCGGAAATTCCTACTTTCTCGACGCATGTCCAGTCAGCCTCCGACGGTTAACCGTACTTTAGATTCCTAACATCTCAGTTCGGCCGCTACTCCCAGGAGGGTTACCTATGCGTCCCCTAACGAATAAGACTCCCCCTACTCCTCGTACATCAAAAATCAGAATCGCAGCGAAGCTGCTGGCTATTCTTTTGATAGCCGTTGCAGTGCCACTCTCTCTTTACGTGCGGGTAAAGTCTGAAGGCGGAACGTGGTTTAGCAAGGCGGTGAATTCCGTCTCTCCTGCCAGGCGTGCGAAAGAGCACGTCACGGTCCATGCCGCGGGTCGCGGCAAGCCGTTCCTGAATTTGCAAGACGGGCGTGAGATGGGCGTCACGTACCGCGGAGATCAAGCGGCGGTTGCTGCTTTGCAGAGTGGCGCCGCACAAGCGCGCGCATTGGCTTCAGGGGATTTCGATCGTAATGGAACACCGGATGTGGTGGCTGCCTATGCGTTCAATGGCGAAGGAATAATCACGCTTCAGCGCGGCAACCCGGATGCGTTTGCGCCGGCCGACGATTCGGTCCTGGTGCGTATCCAACAGGGTTATAACCCCGAATCGTTGTTGCGTGGTGCGGATGCTTACGCGGTTCCCGTCTCGCCTGACTTCCTGGTTACCGGCAACTTCACTAAGAACGGCAACAAGGATTTGTTGTTCGCCGCAAAGGGCGGCGCTCTCTACATCATGGAGGGCAATGGCGCGGGCCGGTTTGGTGCTCCGCGACAGATCGATTTGCCGGGCACAGTCACGGCATTGGCGGCCGGAGAGTTTCGTGCGGCGGACGGACTTGGTGATGTGGCGGTAGGTGTTAGTGGACCGGGTGGCGAGTCGCTGTTGATCTTCGACGGCGCTGACGGATTGTCAGACGTGTTGGCGCAGTATCAATTGTCTGAACCGGCGAGCGCGATTGAACTCGGTGGTTTGGACGACGATCCGTTTATGGACGTCGCGGTAGCGTCCGGTGGCGAAGTGCTTGTGGTCCACGGTTGGGGCCGTAAAGAGCAGGTAGCCAAAGAGGCGCGCGTCGAGCGGCTTAACGTTGGTGGCGCCGGCGTGCGCGGACTGGCGTTGGGAGAGTTTACGTGGGACCGCCAGGGCCGGACCGAAATCGCTGCGCTTACCAGTGACGGCACCGTGCATATAGTTGAGAGCGGAAAAGCAGACACGCGCCCGTTTACCGATGCTGAAGCTGCGCAGCGAACGCGAGGCAATCTCAAGCCGCAAAAAAGCACAAAGGTGGACGTTGAAGCGGTTTCGAGTTGGAAAGCCGCGCAGGGCGGTGGCTGGAAAGACGCGAAGCAGATCCTTGGCAACAACCTGAGCGTTAACCTGGCGAAGCCGTTGATGCGGACGAATCTCGCTCATCGCGAGACGGATGAAATGATGCTCGTGGGGCAGGCGCAGTCGAAGCTCGAGATTCTGCGTCCCCTTTCGAAGAATGATCCGCTCGCGGCCTCCGATCAGTCGCTCATGGTTTCTGGCGACACGGCAAAAGTAAGTCTGGACGTTGAGAGTACGCCGGTAGCGGCATTGACTCTGCCGAGAAAAATCAATGGTGTAACCGATGTCGTTATGCTCGACTCCGCGAGCACGGAAGTAGATATCCTTCCAAACGCGCCGAACACGACGATTACAGTCGATAGAACAGACGATCCTTCCGGCGGCGCATTGGCGGCGGCCTCCGCGTGTACCGCGGCGGGCAATGACTGTAGTTTGCGTGGCGCTCTTCAGTTTGCCAATCTTCCGCAAAACAACAACACCACGATCAGTCTCCCGGCAAACACTTACGTTCTATCGGCCAACGGCACCAACGGTGCCGGTTGCGACGGCAACACCGTCGGCGACCTTGGCGCCAATCAAACGATGTCGATCGTCGGCGCGGGCGCCGCGACCACGATTATTCAACAGACCGGAACCGGACCCGCCAATGACGGCGACCGCGTGATGTGCATGAACGAACCGTTCACACTAAACCTGGTCTACAACTTTTCCGGCTTTACGATGGTTGGCGGTCGCGACGGTTCGGCCGCCGGAACCGGTGCAGTCATCGGCGGCGGCGGCATCATCGGTGGCGAGAAGGGCAACGTGCTGACGCTGACCAATGTGGTCCTTGCTAATAACCAGGTCACAGTCCTCGGTGGCGGCAACATCGGCGGCGGTGGCATTCAGTGGACCGGCGGCGACCTGAACATCACGAACTGCACTATCGGCGGTACAGCCGCACCGGGCGCTTACACCGACCGGACCAGCACCAACACCGGAAACCTGGAGGCCGCCAGCGGCGGCGGCGTGATGTTTACCCCGTCAGCACCGCAGCACACAGCGTCAACCGGAATCTTAACGGTTGCGGGATCGACTTTCAGCCGCAACACAGCGGCCTCCCCGAGTGCGGGCGGCGGTGGCGCTGACCTGTTGGTGTTTGCGTTTTCATTACCTGGTGGCATCGGTACCGGCTCTGCGAGTATTGGCACTTCGACTTTTCAAAACAACCAGGCATTGGGAACCGCGAGTGGCGGCGGCATCATCGTTGAGACGCTTGCGACCACGGTGGCCACCACGAGTTTCACTAACAACTCAGCGGGAAATCGCGGCGGCGGCATTTTCGTCGGCGGCGCGAGTTTGCTGTTGAATGGCGCCACGCCAAGTATCACGTTCACCGGAAACACCGCGACGAACGGAGGAAGTAGTGTGTCTACTTCTTCTGCCGTTAACGTCGCCGGTACGAACACCACCATCGGTGGCGACATCGAGATCAATACGCTCGGCACGTGGACCAACAACGCAGGCAGTACCCTCGCGCCCACGAACGTGGTGGTCACGGGCGGCACCTTCAATATGAACAACAGCACGATGAACGTTAGCGGCAACCTGACGATTGGTCCTGGACCGATCGTCGGCAGCACGTTCAACGGCAATACCGGTACGGTGAATATTCAGGGGAACTTTGTTCTCAACGCTGGAGGCGCACCTGCCACTACTTTGAACGCAGGCACCGGCACGTTCAACTTCAACGGCACGGCCGCGCAAAGCATCACCAACGGCACCAGCATCACTTTCTTCAATCTAACGGATTCGAACATCACGCAACCGCTCACGGCCAACAACAGTTTTGCCGTCGGCGGCAGTCTCAACGTCAATGGCGTGAACGCGATTTTCAATCCTGTAGCAGGCGCAGTGATCAGCGGAAGCGGAACACTGACCGGCAGCGGCACCGCGCGCGTGACGCGCACTGCGGCGACCGCGGACTTCTCGTCGCAATACACAATCACCAACAAGACGTTGACGAACCTGACGGTGGAATATATCGGCGCCGCCGCGCAGGTCTTGAGTCCGATCACGTTTGGACCACTCAAGATCAACAACGGCAACGGCGTGAACATCACCAGCGGCACGTCGACCGTCAACGGCTTGCTTACATTGACGACCGGCGCTTTGGGCGTCGGCAACCAGACACTCATTCTCAACGACGGCAGCTCAGTAGGAGCAGGTAGCATCACCAGTAACCCGACCGGAACGGTTAACTACAACCAGACCGGCGACGGCCAGAATGTACGCGCGTTCAATTACGGCAATCTGACCTTCAGTAACTTCAACAAGGTGCTGGAGCCCGCCGGCACGATCGGTATCTCCGGTATTTTCACGCCCGGCACCGCGACTGGTCACACGATCACGGGCAGCACCGTTAACTTCAACGGCACCGGCGCGCAGACAGTGCCGGATTTCGATTTCAACAACCTGACGATCAGTGGCGCTCGCGGTGCTAACAACGTCACGTTAGTCAACGGCGGAACAATCGGCGTTGCCGCGATCTTCAATCCGATTGCCACTTTCGCTGGTGGCAACTACGTTATTACCAACAACACCATTGACTTCAACGGCAGTGGTCCACAAACGATCCCGGCTTTCAATTACTTCAATCTGACGAGCAGCAACACCGGTCAACGCACGCTGCAAAACAGCGGCATCATCGGCATCGCGTCAGTATTCACGCCGGGCACGAACAGTTACCTAATTTCAGGCAGCACCGTGTCTTACAACGGCACCAGTGCGCAGACGCTGCCTTCTGGTTTCACTACGTACTTCAACCTGACTTCAAACAACGCGGCGGGAGTAAGCGGTTTCGCCGGACTGATCGTGCAGTCAACGCTGCGCATGCAGACCGGAACGTTCACGGCCAACAGCACTACAGCCAACAACGTGCAGATCGATAGCGGAGCCACGCTGGCGGGTACCAACGGCACCACGATCAATGTGGGCGGTAGTTGGACCAATAACGGAGCCTTCACCGCTAACACAAATACCGTGAACTTCAACGGTACTTTGGGAGCGCAGACCATCGGCGGCACTAACGCCACGGCGTTCAATAATCTGACCATCGCGAACGCGGCAGGCGTGAGTTTGGGTCAGAACGCGACCGTGAACGCAGTGCTCACGCTGACCAATGACCTGGCCACTGGCGCAAACATTCTGACGATGCCCAACACGGGTACTTCGGCGGGAACGGCTGACGTAATCGGTAATGTCAGGCGCACCGGCTTCACCGGTGGTGGTCCAGCACTCAGCTTTGGTAACCCATTCAACAGCATCGGATTCATCGCTCAAGGCACCGTGCCGACGGACATCCTGGTAAATCTCGCCAAGGTTGCTCCGGCCGGTGTCCCAGCGCCAGGCGCAATCCAGCGGACTTACACGATCACGCCCACCGGCGGCGCCGGCTTCTCGGCCACACTGCGGCTCCACTATCTCGATGTTGAGTTGAACGGCAATACCGAGGCTAATTTGGGGCTCTTCCGCAATGGTCCACCATTCGTACGGCTCGGACGCACCGGCGCGGTTGACACCGTGAACAATTGGGCTGAGCTCTCCGGCGTTACAGCGTTCTCGCAATGGACGTTAAGTTCGGCAAGGAACGCCACCACCACGGAGATCACGGAAGATAATCCCGACCCGTCGCAAATCAACGAGCCTGTACTCATTAAATTTAAGGTGCTGAGTGCTGTTGCTGGCGCGCCACAAGTCACTGGTAGTGTGACGGTCACGGTGAATGATGCGAGCGGCGACACTTGCACCGACAACGCCATAGATCCTATTGACGGCACCGGCGAGTGCAGTATTGCGTTCACCACGTTTGGGTTGAAGACGTTGACCGCAACCTACAACGGTGACGACAACTTCGCGACCAGTACAGACACTGAACAACACGAGGTCGACGAGCCCGATGTGACCGTGGCAGTGTCGCCGTCTTCGGTTCTG
>DATEHX010000236.1:0-2712 GCA_035279345.1 Pyrinomonadaceae bacterium
GCCGATACGACTGCGAGAAGAGGAGCGGAAGAAAGAGATGTATGCCATGGCTGATGACCGGATGACTGGAGACCGCGGCAAGGCAGTCGAAGCCGCTTTAGCAAATATTGAAAAGAAGTTTGGCAAGGGATCGATCATGCGCCTCGGCGAGCGCGAGGTGTCTGACATTCCTGCTATTTCGACCACTTCACTCAGTCTCGACGCTGCTGTTGGTGTTGGTGGCGTGCCGCGCGGACGTATCGTAGAGATTTATGGGCCGGAGAGTTCGGGTAAAACTACGCTCGCTTTGCACATCGTTGCGGAGGCGCAGAAAGCCGGCGGAGTCGCGGCTTACATCGATGCCGAACACGCGATGGATGCTGATTATGCTGGAAAGCTCGGCGTGGACGTCGACCAGTTGCTGATTTCGCAACCTGACTCCGGCGAACAGGCGCTCGAAATCGCGGAAGCGCTGGTGCGTTCGAATGGAGTTGACGTGATTGTGGTCGACTCGGTAGCCGCGTTAGTGCCGCGTGCCGAACTCGATGGCGAAATGGGTGATTCGTTGCCCGGTTTGCAAGCACGTTTGATGTCGCAGGCGCTGCGCAAACTCACGGCAATCGTTGCGCAGTCAAATACCTGTTTCATTTTCATCAACCAGATCCGCGAGAAGATTGGCGTGATGTTTGGCAGTCCGGAAACGACTACCGGCGGCCGCGCGCTCAAGTTTTACTCTTCTTTGCGACTGGATATTCGTCGCATTGGCGCCATCAAGGATGGCGACCGCGTGGTTGGCAACCGGACGAAAGTAAAAGTCGCAAAGAACAAAGTTGCGCCGCCTTTCCGTGAGTGTGAATTCGACATCATGTATGGCGAGGGTATTTCACGCGAGGGCGATCTGCTTGATCTGGCGGTGATCAACCGCGTCGTGGAGAAGAGTGGCGCCTGGTTTTCTTACAAGGGCGAACGCCTGGGCCAGGGGCGCGAGAATTCCAAGACGAATTTGCGAGAGAATGTGGATGTGTTCAAGCGAATCGAACGAGAAGTGAAAGTGAAGCTCGGAATTCCGGTTCGTGAAGAGCCCGAGCCATCAACCGCCAAGGCGGCGTCGAAGTAGAGTTTTCAGATAACAATTGAGCGCTCGGCGAGGATGATTTATGCTCGCCGAGCGTCTCTTTGTGTCGCCTTTGTGCTTCTTGTGCCTTTGTCCTTTTTGTGCCTCTTTGTGGCTTATGTCTTCAATCCTCATAAAAAACGGCACGCTCGTTACGCTGGACTCCGCGAATCGAATCATCCGCGGAGACCTGCTCATCAATCACGGCCGAATCGCTGAGATTGGCGCCGGCGACCTGACTGCGGATGTGGTGATGGATGCGAGCGAGTGCGCCGTGATCCCCGGTTTTGTTCAGACTCATATTCATCTTTGCCAAACACTCTTTCGTGGTGCGGCAGACGACCTCGCCTTGATCGACTGGCTGAAGAAACGCGTGTGGCCCATGGAAGCAGCGCACACGGCTGCATCGATCGCAGCTTCGGCGCGTTTGGGTATCGCCGAGTTGATCAAAGGTGGCACGACCTGCGCACTCACGATGGAAACCGTTAACCACACGTCGCAGGTGTTTGAAGTCGTCGAAGAGACTGGTTTTCGGGCCACGGTCGGCAAGTGCATGATGGATAAAGGCGACGAAGTGCCGCGGCCTTTGCAGGAAGTGACGGCTGCTTCGATCGAAGAGTCGTTGGCGCTGCTTGATAAGTGGCATGGCCAGGCTGATGGACGCATTCGTTACTGTTTCGCGCCGAGGTTCGCGATCAGTTGTACGCGTGAGTTGCTCGAGCGGGTGGGTGAGTTAGCGCGCGAGCGAGGCGTGATGATCCACACGCATTCGTCGGAGAATCGAACCGAGTGCGCGCTGGTCGAACAGGAGACTGGTTTGCGCAACATCAACTATCTCGAGAGCGTTGGCGTTGCGGGCCGTCACGTCGCGCTGGCCCATTGCGTTCATCTGACTAATGAAGAGATCAGGATTCTAAAGTCCACTGGGACCAACGTGGCCCACTGTCCTTCATCGAATCTCAAACTCGGTTCGGGCATCGCACCTGTCACGAAATTGTTGGAGGAGGGAGTCTCTGTTTCGCTCGGAGCCGATGGTGCGGCGTGTAACAACCGTCTCGACATGTTTACCGAAATGCGAACCGCCGCGTTGCTCCAGAAGGCGTTACATGGACCAGAGGTCTTGCCGGCCCAGCAAGTGTTGCGAATGGCCACAATCGACGGTGCGCGGGCGTTGGGTTTGGACGCTGAGATTGGGAGTCTGGAAATCGGAAAGCGGGCGGACGTTGCCGTGGTCAACCTCAATCGGTTGCACACGTCGCCGGAGGCGGACATCGTGTCTTCATTGGTTTATGCGGCCGCGGCTAGTGACGTTCAGAGTGTGATTATTGACGGTCGAGTGGTGATGGGCGACCGGGAATTGTTGACCATTGACGAGGCGCAAACAGTGGCGGAAGCGAATGCGCAGAGCGAATTGTTGCAGGCGAGGGCCGGTTTAACGACGGATTAACGCGGAATTTCCTTGGATTGGGGTTTAAAAGAGCTGTGCCAGCTCGAAGGTAGCGACTGCGGGGGGCGCGATCGGCGGCCGAGCTGGCACTGGCGGGCACTATCAATTTTGAATTGGATGGCGTCTTACGACTAGCTGACGTTTGGGCATCAGCCCCACCCGCAACGCCCTG
>DATEHX010000237.1:0-28489 GCA_035279345.1 Pyrinomonadaceae bacterium
GTTGTTTCAAGTCTTCTTCAACATGCTCAACCTGCCTTCTGAAGATCTGCAACTGCCGGGCTTGAGTGTTGAATTTCTTTCACCGCCTGACGTCGGCGCCAAGTTTGATTTGACTCTTTACGTGCGTGAACTCAATCAACGGATCGCGTTCGAAGCTGTTTACAACGCGGATCTGTATGAACCGCAGCGCATGACCGAGATGTTGCACCAACTCGAGCATTTATTGTCGCAAGTAGCAGTGGAGCCCGAACAACAGATCGCGCACTTGTCTCTCGTCACGCAGTCAGCGGAAAAGGTCCTGCCGGATCCGACACGATCGCAAAGCACTGATTGGGAAGGTGCCGTACATGATTTGTTCTCGCGTCAGGCGATTCGCGCCCCTGAGCGGACAGCGTTGATCGATCGGCACGAGTCGTGGACCTACAAGGAACTCGACGACTTGAGCAATCAACTGGCGAACTATCTGTGCGGCCGTGGCCTGGGGAAGGGAGACGTGGTTGCCATCTACGCGCACCGTAGCTCTTCGCTGATCTGGGCACTGCTTAGTGTGATGAAGACGGGTTCGGCCTTTCTCATTTTGGATCCAGCGTATCCTGCGTCGCGGCTGGTTGAGTATCTCAAGCTCGCGGAACCTGCCGGTTGGATTTACCTGGAAGCTGCCGGTCCGCTGCCTGATTCCCTGGCTGAATTTGTTTCCGGCATGTCGTGCCGTATGAAACTTGCGCTTGCGCCGCGCCATCATGCGCAGGACCAGCAGGTACTGAGAGATTTCCCAACCACCACAACCGGCGTCAGTATTGCCGCAAGTGATCTCGCGTATATCGCCTTCACCTCCGGTTCGACAGGCATACCAAAAGCAGTCGAAGGTGGACACGGTCAACTCACCCATTTCATCCCCTGGTTCCAAAGCACCTTTGGCCTCGACGAGAACGATCGTTACAGCCTGGTCTCGGGCTTGTCGCACGATCCTTTGCACAGAGACGTCTTCTTCCCACTCATGCTCGGTGCGTGCGTGTGCATTCCGGAGCAGGAGGTGATTGAAACCCAGGGGAGATTGGCCGCGTGGATGAAGCAGCAGCACATCACCATCGCAAATCTGACACCGGCAATGGCCCAGCTACTCGTTGAACACGAACCCGGCGCGGAATCATGTGTGTTGACCTCGCTTCGTTACACGTTTCTCGTGGGCGATGTGTTGACCAGGCAGAACGTCGCGAGTCTTAAGAAGTTAGCGCCGGCAATGACGTGCGTTAATTTGTATGGCGCAACTGAAACCCAACGCGCTGTAAGTCACTTCGTCGTCACTGACGAGTTGCTTAGGCCGCATTTCGTCGAAATGCCGGAAGCGGAACAGGTGAAAGAAATTCTTCCACTCGGCAAAGGTATCGAAGACGTGCAACTGCTGGTATTGAATGGCGCGCGGCAGTTGGCGGGAATCGGTGAGATTGGCGAGATATACATGCGCAGCCCTCATGTCGCGCGTGGATATCGCGGCGATGAGAAGCTGACTCGCGAGAAGTTTATTACTAATCCATTCACAAACGTGGCTGGCGATCGGCTTTACAAGACCGGCGACCTCGGCCGTTATCTGCCCGACGGAAATGTTGAGTCGCTCGGGCGCGCCGATCTGCAAGTAAAGATTCGCGGTTTTCGCGTTGAGCCAGGAGAGATCGAAGCGCTGCTGCGCACGCTCGCGACGGTGCGCGAGGCGGTCGTTATCGCACGCGAAGATCGGCCGGGTGATAAACGGCTCGTGGCGTACGTCGTTGCGGAAGCGGGTGTAGCGCTTGTCGTGCCGGAGTTGCGTGAGTTTCTAAAACAGAAGCTGCCTAACTACATGGTCCCGTCAGCGTTCGTGATGATGGATGCTTTGCCGTTGACGGAGAATATGAAAGTAAACCGGCGTGCGCTTCCGGCTCCGGCACAAACGCTGGAAGATCTCGGCTTTGTTCCGGCTCGTACACGCCTCGAGAAGCGGCTCGTCGAACTCTGGTGTGAAGTACTCAAGTTGGAAACTTGCGGCGTTGAGGACAACTTCTTCGACTTGGGTGGACATTCGTTGCTGGCTATTCAGTTTCAAGCACGCGTGAGACGAGAGTTTCAGGTCGACGTGCCCTTGCGACGTATGTTCGAGAGGCCAACGGTGGCCGGCATCGCACAATTTATCGAAGCATCTGAGAAGTTGCGGGAGTCGCCGTCACTTCAGGTCGCAAGCCGCACAGACACACTGCCGCTTTCGTTTGCGCAACGGCGTCTCTGGTTCCTGGATCAACTCGAGCCCGGCAGTCCACTCTACAACATCAATACACTCCTGCGTCTCACGGGCACATTGGACGTTGCCGCGTTGGAGAAAACGCTCAATGAGATCGTTCGCCGTCATGAAGTGCTGCGCACCAACTTCAGAGTTTCAGACGAACAACCTGCGCAGGTCATCGCTCCGGAGCTCTCGCTGAAGCTGAACATACTGGATGTTAGCCACCTGCCACCGGACACGCGTGAGCCGGAGACCCAACGACTCGTCGCCGAAGAAGCGCGGCGGCCATTCGATCTCGCTGATGGACCATTACTACGGGCTTGCCTGATCCGGCTCGGAGACCGGGAACAAGTGTTGAGCCTGACGGTGCATCACATCATCTCCGATGGGTGGTCCATTGGGGTGCTGGCCGCGGAAGTAGCAGCGCTTTACCGGGCTCTTACTGAAAGCAAATCTTCACCGCTCGCCGAATTGCCGATTCAATACGCTGACTTCGCTGTATGGCAGTCACAATGGTTGCAAACCGAGACGGTGAGAAACCAGGTTGATTATTGGAAGCGCCAGTTGGCGGATCTGCCTGTGCTAAAGCTGATGGGTAATAAGGCGACAGTACCGAGTTATCGCGGCGCTGTCAGTCATTTCTCGCTACCGGAAAACCTGGTCCATGATCTCAAGCGGCTAAGTCACCGCGAGGGTGTGACGCTTTTCATGACCCTGCTCGCGGGCTTCCAGGTTTTGCTTAACCGGCATTCAGGACAGGAAGACATCGTTATCGGCACTGACGTCGCCAATCGTTTTCCGGTGGAGACCGAAAAGCTGATCGGATTCTTTGTGAATCAGTTGGTGCTCAGAACAGATCTCTCGAACGATCCAACGTTTCAGGAACTCTTGCAACGTGTGCAGGACGTTACGCTCGAAGCCTACGACAATCAGGATGTGCCTTTCGACAAGGTAGTCGAAACGTTGCGGCCCGATCGCGGCCGTAGCCGAACACCGCTCTTCCAGGCCAAGTTGGTGCTACAAAATGCGCCGATTGAACCGCTCGCACTTCCGGGCGTAAAGCTTCGCCAGTTGCATCTCGATCAGGGAACTCAAACCGCGAAGTTCGACCTACTGCTGACGTTTGTCGAAATCAACGGCGAACTCTCGGTCGCACTTGAATACAGCACGGACCTTTTCGACGCTGCCACGATCGAACAAGTCTGGCAACGGTTTGCTTCATTGCTTCGCGACGTTGTGTCGCGTCCGGATGCGCGTCTGAGTGAGTTTGAAGACTTCGCGGAAACGGAAAGGAGGGAGCGCCAGATGGAGCAAACAGAAAGTCGCGTCTCCAGCGTCAGGAAATTCAGGAAGACCCAACCGAAAGCCGTCAACCTTGCTCAAGGCGAGTTGATCAAAAAGGGCCACCTCTCATCCGGGACTGCGATTCCGCTCGTAATCGAACCACAGACCGATATTCTCGATCTCGCCGGCTGGATTGGTAACAACTGGCCGTCTGTGCACGCGGACCTGCACAAACATGGCGCGCTTCTTTTCAGAGGCTTTCAAGTTCCGGATCAGACGGCATTCAAAAACGTGGTCAACGCTACGTCCGTTCCGCTAATGCAGTACATGGAAGGCGCAACGCCGCGCACCGAACTCGGTGGAAAGGTCTACACCTCGACCGAGTATCCAGCCGACCAGTCGATCGCGTTGCATAACGAATTGACCTACGTGATGAGCTGGCCGATGAAGATTTGGTTCTACTGCCTGCAACCGGCACAGCAGCAAGGCGAGACGCCTATCGCTGACGTGCGCAACGTGTATCGCCGTCTCGATCCAAAGATCAAAGAGCGTTTTGCCGGCAAGGGTTGGTTGCTGGTCCGCAATTTTGGTGAAGGCTTGAGTCTTCCCTGGCAAGACAGTTTTCATTTGCAGAGCAAGTCTGAACTGGAAGCTTATTGCCGGAGTGCAAGGATCGATTGGCAGTGGAAGCCCGATGACGGTTTGCAAACGCGGCAGATGCGGCCGGCAATTGCCGAGCATCCCGTGACTGGCGAGAAGGTCTGGTTCAACCACGTCGCGTTTTGGCATATCTCCAGCCTGGAACCACAACTCCGCGAGGCGATGCTGGCACTGTTTGGCGAAGAGAACCTCGCTTACAACACTTATTACGGTGACGGAACTCCGATCGAAGACTCAATCGTCGCGGAGATTCGCGAAGCTTACCGGCAGGAGACCATCGCGTTTCCGTGGCAACACGGCGACCTGTTGATGCTCGACAATATGCTGGTGGCCCACGGGCGGAGCCCGTTTGTTGGCCCACGAAAGATTTTAGTCGCGATGGGCGAAGCCTACACTCGTTCCGATTTCTAATTCTCAAACCTTTAAACAGGATTACAGGATTTACAAGAACTAACCTGCTTTTCTTGTCTTGTTAACCTTGTAAGTCCTGTCAAGAGTTCAGTCCATGCAAGAAGTGATTACTGAAAACAAGATCGTCCAGGGCTACAGGCTGTCCACTCAGCAGGAGCGATTGTGGCGTCTGCAACAGGACGCGCCCGGCCAAACTTTCCGTGCTGTCTGTGCCATATCGATTGAAGGCACGCTAGACGCAGCGGCACTCAAAGATGCACTCAGCGGTGTGGTCCAAAGGCACGAGATCTTTCGCACCGGCTTTCACCGGCGGCCCGAATTGAGGTTTCCCGTTCAAGTAATCGACGAGCGGGCGCAGCCGTTGTGGCGGACGAACGACTTACGTGGACTCAGCGCGCCGGAGCAGGAAGTCCGCATCGAAGAGCTCTTCGGAGAGGAAAAGGACCAACCAGTGGACTTTGACGGCGGCTCGCCGTTGCGAGCCACTTTGCTGACTCTCTCGGACCAACGGAATGTTCTGATCGTAAGCCTGCCTTCACTCTGTGCGGATGCGCGAACGCTTAGGAATCTCGTAACCGAACTGGCCGCGGGTTATGGGACCTCGTTGCAGACTGAAACAGAGGTGGCGCAGTACGTCGAGTTCTCGGAATGGCAACATGAACTGTTGAGCGAGGAAGAGTCGAAAGCCGGTCAGGAGTTTTGGAAACAGCAGGCGACTTTGACGCAACCAGCGTTGCCACTGGAAAACAAACTTGCCCCTGACGTGGAGTTTGATCCGGATACCTATAGTTTCAAGATCGACCCCGAAAGCTTACGCGCGCTGTTGTCTCAGCAAAATGTTACTGAAAGTGAGTTCCTGCTGGCTTGTTGGCAAAGCCTGCTCTCACGGATCACCGGGCACACGGAGATCGTTAGCGGCTATCTGCATGAAGGCAGAAGTGACGAGGCGTTAACTGATGCCTGCGGTCCCTTCGCGAAGCGCTTGCCCGTGCTGACCAAGTTTTCCGAGCCGCAGATCTTCACCGGCGTTTTGCAACAGATTCGCCGATCTCTGATCGAAGCAGAAAAGTGGCAAGACTACTGTGTCAATGAAAACCTGCTTTCGTTTGGCTTCGAGTTTGAAGAGAGAAGCCCGATTTCCGCGGGTGATCTGACTTTTACGATCCGGAAGCAATACGTTTGCGATGAGCCATTCAGAGTCAGATTCGCTTGTGTGAAAACAGGCGAAGACCTGCACCTCGAGTTGCATTACGACAAGCGCTCGTACAGACGCGAAGATATCGCCCGTCTCGCGGAAGAATTTCAGACGTTAGTGGCTTCCGCTGTCGCGAATCCCGAAACGCCATTGGCCGAGTTGGAAATCGTCGGCGCCGCCGAGGCGCTGGAAATAATCGCCAACTTCAACAATACCAACGCAAATTATTCCACTGCCAAAACGCTTCACGAACTGTTTGAACGACGCGTCGAACTGTCGCCGAAAGCCATCGCCGTCGAGCATGAGGATCAGCAACTCTCTTACGCCGAGCTCAACGCGCGCACGAATCAATTGGCCCATTACCTGCGCGGCATCGGCGTTGGTCCCGACGTGCTCGTCGGAGTGTTGATGGAGCGCTCGGTGGAAATGGTGGTGGGTCTCCTGGCGATCCTGAAAGCCGGGGGCGCATACGTTCCCGTCGATCCCGAATACCCGGCTGAACGCATTCGCTTTATGCTCGATGATTCAGGAGTGCACGTGCTGCTCACGCAATCGCGACTGGTTGCTGCACTGCCTGAACATACCGCGCGAATCATTTGTCTCGATAGTGACTGGTCAACCATCGCCACAGAGCGGAGTGAAAATCTTTCGAGCACCGTCACGGCCGATAATCTCGCTTACGTGATCTACACCTCCGGTTCGACAGGCCGGCCCAAAGGCGCGATGGTCCATCATGGCGGCGTCATCAATTGTCTGTGCTGGATGCAGGAGACTTATCAACTCAACGAAACCGACAAGTTCATCTTCAAGACTTCGCTCAACTTCGATCCTTCGGTGTGGGAGTTGTTCTGGACGCTGTGGGTAGGCGCGACCGTCTGCATCGCGCGGCCCGGTGGCCAACTCGATAATGCTTACCTGATCGAGCAGATTCAAAAGCGCGGTTGCACTTCGATCTATTTTGTTCCATCCATGCTGCGGGTCTTTCTTGAAGAGCCGGGTGTCGAGCTTTGCCATTCGTTGAAGCGCGTGATCTGCGGCGGTGAAGCACTCGCTCGCGAAACGATAGACCGATTCTACAAACTGCTGCCGGCCGAACTCCATCATTCTTATGGACCAACCGAAACCTCGATCGCGGCGACTGAATGGACCTGCGAACCGCAAACCGAGCGGCGCATCGTGCCGATGGGTTTCCCGTTGGCTAACACCCAAACGTACGTGATGGACCACGCGTTGCGCCTCGTGCCAATCGGTGTGATGGGCGAGTTGTACATCGGTGGCCTGGGGCTTGGCCGTGGCTATTTGAATCGCACCGAACTTACAGCGGAACGATTCATCCCCGATCCCCTCAGCCGCGTCCCCGGCGCGCGGCTCTACAAGACCGGCGACCTGGTACGCTTTCTGGCGGATGGTTCATTGGAGTTTGCGGGACGCGTGGATCATCAAGTCAAGCTCCGTGGTTTTCGTATCGAACTCGGCGAGATCGAGGCGCAACTCAGCCGTCATCCGGCGATTAAAGAGACCGTTGTTATTGCCAGAGAGGATAGGCCCGGCGAGAAACGTCTGGTGGCGTATATCGTCGGATCTCAGGAACAGTCTCCGCCCATCGACGATGTGCGTGAGTTTTTGCAGGCGCACTTGCCGGAATACATGGTGCCCGCGGCGTTTGTGGTGCTTAAAGCTTTGCCGCTGATGCACAACGGCAAAGTCGATCGGCGCCAGCTTCCCGAACCCGAACAGTCGCTCAGCGAAAACCAGCAGCACTTCGTTGCTCCTCGCACCACCATAGAAGAGATGCTGGCTATGATTTGGAGCGAGTTGCTGGGCGTTGACCAGATCGGCATCCATCACAATTTCTTTGATCTTGGCGGACACTCACTTCTCGGCACTCAGTTGATCTCTCGAGTCCGCAAGACGTTTCAAATTGAGATCCCACTGCGCACCCTGTTCGACTCGCCGACGATCGCCAGCATGGCCCAAACGGTGGAAGTTTTGTTAAGAGACGAACAGCTCACTCAGGCGCCGCCGCTCGTACCCATGCCGCGAGATGCTCAACTCCCGCTTTCCTTTGCCCAACAGCGATTGTGGTTTCTCGATCAATTACAGCCCGGCAATCCTTTCTACAACCTTTACTCGGCAGTGCGTTTGCAAGGTGAACTCGATGTTTTCGCGTTGGAGCAAAGCTTCAACGAAGTTGTCAGACGCCACGAGGCGCTGCGTACGGTATTTCCCAACGTTAACGGAAAACCAGCGCAGGTCATCATGCCCGCTGCCAAACTCGCGCTGCATTTCAAAGACTTGCGCGAACAGCCTGAGACTGAGCGCGAAGCAGAGGCCATGCGCCTCGCCACCGAAGACGTCCAGAGGCCGTTCGATCTCACGCGTGGTCCACTGCTGCGGCTGACGCTGATGCAAACCGGCGAGCAGGAACACATGCTCGTACTTTGTATTCATCATATTGTTTCGGACGGCTGGTCCAGTCGCGTGTTGATACGCGAACTGGTGCTGCTCTATGAAGACTTCTCGACCGGACAGCGATCGCATCTCGCGGAACTGCCCATTCAGTATGCGGACTACGCTCGCTGGCAGCGTGAATGGTTGCAAGGCGGCGTGTTGGAGGCGCAGCTCGATTATTGGCGCAAGCAGTTGAGTGGTGCTCCGGCGGTCTTGGAGTTGCCGATCGCGAAAGCCCGGCCTGCAGTGCAAACGTTTCGCGGCGCGCGCGTGCCGCACCTGTTGCCGCGAGAGATCTCCGCCGCGATCGAAGAGCTAAGCAGACGCGAAGGCGTGACGCAGTTCATGATCCTGCTGGCGGCGTTTCAAGTCCTGCTTAGCCGTTACTCAGGCCAGGATGACATCGTCGTCGGAACACCGATCGCCGGACGTGGCCGAATCGAGACCGAAGACTTGATCGGGTTCTTCGTCAACACTTTGGTGCTGCGTACGGATCTCGCGGGCAATCCATCGTTTCAGGAACTGCTACGGCGCGTGCGCGAAGTGGCGTTGGGAGCAGCCGCCCACCAGGATCTGCCGTTTGAGAAGCTCGTCGAAGAGCTTCAACCCGAGCGCGATCTGAATCGTACGCCGCTGTTTCAAGTGATGTTTGCCCTGCAGAATGTTCCGCGGGACTCGTATGAGTTGCCGAACCTGACGTTGAGTGCGATCGGCGCGGAAACGGGAGCGGCGAAGTTTGATCTCACACTGTTTTTTCATCCAACCGGTGAGGGATTACTCGGCATACTCGAATACAACACGGATCTTTTCGACGCCGAGAGCATTCAGAGTATGTGGCGGCATTTCGAGACTCTGCTGCGCGGTCTCATTGAACACTCCGAGCAACAAATTCTGAGTCTGCCGCTGTTGAATGAAGCCGAACGGCGGCAAGTGTTGGTCGACTGGAACGACACTGCCACTGCTTTCCCGCATGATGCATGCTTCCCGCAACTCTTTGAAGAGCAAGTGAAGCGAACTCCTGAGGCCATCGCCGTCGCGAGCGGTAAGACGAACCTTACTTACGATGAATTGAACCAGCGGGCTAACCGTTTGGCAGGTTTTCTCGCCGGGAAGGGAATCGGACCAGAGACAGTTGTGGCAGTCCTGGCGCCGCGTGGCATCTCGTTATTGACGGCAATACTGGCGATCTTCAAGACGGGTGCGGCGTACCTGCCGCTCGATCCGCGACATCCCGCCGCGCGGCACGTTCAGGTGTTGACTCAAAGCCGCGCTTCGATGCTGCTGGTAGCGGAAGATCTCGAGCCGGTGGTGGCGCAGGTTCGAAAAGACACGCTTCAGATTTATCAACTCGAACAAGCACTCAACACTGACGCGGGAAGTGACAATCCGGAGTTGCGCAGTGGTCCACGAAATCTCGCTTACGTGATCTTCACTTCTGGCTCCACCGGTCTGCCGAAGGGCGCGATGATCGAGCAGCGCGGCATGATCAACCATCTGTACATCAAGATGCGCGATCTCGATCTGAAGCCAGCGGACATCGTGGCCCAGACCGCTTCGCAGTGTTTCGACATTTCCGTGTGGCAGTTCTTAGCTCCGTTGCTCGTCGGCGCTCAGGTGCGCATCTACAACGATGAAGTGGTGGCTGATCCCAGGGCTTTGTTACAGGCGCTGGAAACGGACGCCGTAAGCGTAGTCGAAACTGTGCCGTCGCTGTTGCGCGCACTGTTGGCGGAAACGAGGGAAACCGGCGCGTTACCAACCTTGCGCTGGATGCTCGCCACGGGCGAGGCGTTAACGCCGGATGTTTGCCGCGCCTGGAAACAATTCGCAGGTGACCGGATACGGCTGCTCAACGCCTATGGTCCAACCGAATGTTCTGACGACGTGACGCACTATGAGGTAAGGTCTGCGCCTGACGAGCAAGTCGTGCGCATGCCGATCGGTCGCGCACTCGCCAATACACAACTCTACATCGTCGATCGTGAGATGCAGCCGGTTCCGGTGGGTGTGAGTGGTGAGTTGTGTGTCGGCGGCGACGGCGTTGGGCGTGGTTATCTCCACGATACACGGCGCAGTGCTGAGAGTTTTGTTCCCAATCAGTTTAGTGATGTCGCTGGAGAACGCTTGTATCGGACCGGCGACTTGTGCCGCTACCTGCCTGACGGCGAGATAGAGTTTCTGGGACGCATCGACGATCAGGTGAAGTTGCGAGGCTTCCGTATTGAGCTGGGAGAGATCGAAGCGGCGCTGTCGAGTCACGATGCGATCGAGCAGGCAGCCGTCGTAGTTCGCGAAGACAATGAAGGTGACAAACGTTTAGTGGCTTACATCGTGGCGGCCGGTGAGCAACCGGTCAATGGTGAATCGGCGTTGCTTCAGGACGACCTGCGGGAATATCTCAAAGCGCACCTGCCCGAGTACATGACACCGCAAGTGTTCGTCATGTTGGAAGCTTTGCCGCTCACGCCTAACGGCAAGCTGGACCGCCGCTCGTTACCAGCGCCCGACTACTCGCAGGCACGCGCGAAGAAATACCAGGCGCCGCGCACGGAGACTGAAACAATCGTTGCGGAGATTTGGAGCGATGTTCTCGGCGAGCAACAAATCGGCGTGGACGACAACTTCTTCTCTGTTGGTGGACATTCGCTCCTGGCAACACAAGTCATCTCACGCATCCGGCAGCGATTTGAAATCGAACTACCTCTGCGAGCGATGTTTGAGTCGCCCACGATCGCTGAACTCTCACTTGCGGCGGAACGCGCTCGTGAACAACAGATCCGCACGCAGACCCCGGCACTGACCACAGGAAAACGCCGTCAGCGCAAACTGGACCAACTGCTGACCAAGGTGCAAAGCCTCTCGGAAGCAGAAGCCCGCCAGACATTAGACCAAATCCGTGTTTCCACCACTGCCGGAGAGCACGGATATTCCCGGCAGTAAAGGCACGTCTGAAATGAACGACACTGAGACGTCTGATCTTTCAACTGAGCTCGCAATCATCGGCATGTCCGGCCGCTTTCCGCGGGCGGGAAACCTGGAGCGGTTCTGGGAGAAGCTGCACGCGGGCGAGGAACTCATTACCTTCTTCTCCGATGAAGAATTGACTGCGGCGGGCGTGGAACCCCAACTGTTGAAACAGCCAAACTTTGTCAAAGCCGGCGGCGTCATGGAAGGTATCGAACTATTCGATGCCTCGTTCTTCGGCTACAGCCCGCGAGAAGCGGAAGTGCTCGACCCGCAACATCGTCACTTCCTCGAGTGTGCCTGGGAAGCGTTGGAAAATGCCGGATACAATCCCGATACCTATCCAAAAGCTGTTGGTGTTTTCGCCGGCTGCAGTATCAGCAACTACTTCCTGCAAAACCTGATCTCGCATCCCGAGTTAGTCGACGCAATGGGCAACTTTCAACTCGGCATTCTGAACGACAAGGACTACCTCGCAACACGCGTCTCTTACAAGTTGAACTTGAGAGGACCGAGTATCAATGTCCAAACGGCTTGCTCGACGTCTTTGGTCGCGATTCACATGGCTTGCCAGAGTGTGTTGAACGGCGAATGTGACATGGCCCTCGCGGGCGGCGTCTCGATCAGTCTGTTGCGGAAGATGGGATATCTCTATCAGGAAGGCGGCATCTCGTCGCCGGATGGGCATTGCCGCGCGTTCGATGCACGAGGGCAGGGAATCGTCGGCGGCAATGGCGTGGGAGTAATTGCGATCAAGCGGCTGGAGGATGCACTCGCCGACCGCGACAACATCCTGGCCGTAATCAAAGGGTCGGCTATTAATAATGACGGCTCAGCGAAGATCGGATTCACGGCGCCGAGTGTTGAGGGGCAGGTAAATGTGATCGCCGACGCTCAGGCCATCGCCGGCGTTGACGCGGAGACAATCTCCTACGTCGAGGCTCATGGCACAGGGACCGCGCTGGGTGATCCGATTGAAGTAACTGCTCTGACAAAAGCTTTTCGTGCCAACACGAACCGCAAAGGCTTTTGTGGGATCGGTTCGGTGAAGTCGAACCTGGGCCATCTGGATGCGGCGGCGGGCGTGGCCGGCGTCATCAAGACCGTGCTTGCACTCAAACACAAGACATTGCCGCCCACGCTGCATTTTCAAACGCCTAACCCGCGTATTGATTTTGAGAACAGTCCCTTTTACGTGGTCTCGAAACCGTCCGTCTGGCTCAACGGCAATGGTCCACGCCGCGCGGCCGTGAGCTCGTTTGGAATCGGCGGCACCAACGCACATGCGATTCTCGAAGAGGCGCCGGTTCGGGAAACCAGTGCTAGCAGACCTCGGCAATTGCTCGTTCTCTCGGCAAAAACACCGACCGCGCTCGAGACTGCGACGACCAGTCTGATCGAGCACTTACGGACCAACACACAGATCGATCTCGCTGATGTCGCTTTTACTTTGCAGGTCGGCCGCCGCGGATTTGAGTATCGCCGCTCGGTTGTCTGTCGTGATGCGGAAGATGCCGCGGACGCGTTGGAGCGACTCGACCCGCGCCGGATTTCCACCCGAGCCATCGATGAACCCGCGCGTCCGATCGCGTTTATGTTTACGGGCCAGGGTTCACAGTATCCGGGAATGGGCGCCGGGTTCTACGAGCACGAACCGGTGTTTCGTTTTCACGTTGACGAGTGTGCCGAATTGCTGAAGCCGCATATCGGGCGCGACTTGCGCGACGTGATCTATCCGCGAGAGACAGATTCAAACGCCGCCGCCGTTCTCACGCAGACTTCGATAACACAGCCGGCACTCTTCGTCGTCGAATATGCACTCGCGCAACTATTGATGAAATGGGGCATTCAGCCGGAGGCCATGATCGGCCACAGCATCGGCGAGTATGTAGCAGCCTGTTTGGCCGGAGTGTTCTCCATCGAAGATGCGTTGGCGCTGGTCGCCGAACGTGGCCGCCTGATGCAGCAGATGCCGGCGGGTGCGATGTTGAGTGTTCGGTTGAGTGAAGAGGAAGTGCGGCCTCTGTTGCTTCGCGATCTCTGTGTTGCTGCTGTCAACGCGCCGTCACAATGCGTCGTCGCTGGACCGTTCGGAGCAATCGAAAAATTCGAAAAGGAACTCGCGGCGCGCAAGTTGGATTGCACGAGGCTGCACACGTCACATGCTTTTCACTCGGAGATGATGAAGCCGATGCTGGCTGCATTCATCGAAAAGGTGAGTGCCGTGACGCGTAATCCACCGCGTCGGCGCTTCGTTTCGAACGTCACCGGCACCTGGATTACACCGGCGCAGGCGATGGACCCACACTATTGGGCCATGCATCTGGCCCAGACTGTGCGCTTTGCCGATGGCGTGCGGACGTTGAATGAAACAGGGGCTTTGTTGTTGGAAGTTGGACCAGGTCAGACGTTGAGCACGTTGGCCCAACAGCAGCCGCCTTCGCAACCAAAACTCGCCACTCTGCGCCGGCCACAGGAAACGGCAGACGACCACGAGATTTTGCTGACTACTTTGGGGCATCTCTGGCAGGCGGGCATCAAGATCGACTGGCAGAACTTCTACGCCGAAGAGCGTCGGGGCCGCGTGCCATTGCCGACGTATCCGTTCGAACGGGAACGTTATTGGATCGAGCCGGGCGCGGCTTTCACGAGGCCGGCCGAACATCGGGTCGCGAAAGGAAAACTACCCGATGTGGCTGACTGGTTCTATCGTGCTTCGTGGAAACAATCGTCTCCGTTGCGTTCGAATGAAGAGAATACGACTCCGCGTTCCTGGTTGATCTTTATGGATGATGAGGATCTCGGATCGGCGATCGTCGAACGATTCGAACAAGCAGGTCACGATTTGATCCTCGTCCGCGGAGGGAAAGAGTTTGGCCGTCCTGATGAGCGGACCTTCTGCATCAATCCCGCGGAGAGCACTGACTACGAAACGTTGATCGGCGCGCTTAGTACCAGCGGAGACATACCGCAACACATCCTGCATCTCTGGAGCGTGTCACCGCCCGATCCGAACAATAAGCGGTTTGATGAGATCCAGGACCAGGGTTTTTACAGTCTGCTTTCTCTCACTCGTGCTCTGGTGAAATTCAGTATTAGCAGCGCGGTGCAAGTCGTGATGGTTAGCGCGAACATGCAGGACGTGAGCGGCGGTGAAAGATTTTCACCAGCGAAATCAACTTTGTTGGCGACGTGCCAGGTGATACCGCAGGAGTATCCGAACATCAGGTGTCGCAGCGTCGATATCAATTTTGAAGATGCGAGGGGTAAACGCGCGGAAAAGATTGCCGAGCAATTGATCTCCGAATTGACTGCACCTGCGGCGGATCTAATTGTTGCTTACCGCGGCACGCAACGTTGGACCAGGACTTTTGAACCAGTGAGATTGACTGAGGCCATACCGGTGCGCCTGCGTCAGGAAGGCGTTTATCTCGTTGTCGGTTCGGGTCCGGTGAGTTCGGTCCTGACTGAATATCTGACTCGCACCGTGCAAGCCCGAGTTTCTGTTGTAGACACTGATGTAACCGATGCCGCCCAAATATTTGACGAGATTGAAACTCAACACGGTCAACTTCACGGAGTGTTTTATACGGCCGCGATCGATGCCGAAGAACCGCGGCTGACGATTGGTGAAGCAAGCCGTGGCGAGATCGACCGGCGCTTTCGAACCGCCCTGCAACCACTCTTTGCTTTGGAAGATGCGCTACATGACAAAGAGCTTGATTTCTTTGTCGTGATGTCGTCGTTGTCGGCCGTTCTCGGCGGCTTGGGATTGCTGTCCCGGACCGCGCAGGGACTAGTGATAGATGCAATCGCGGCCAGGCAGAACCAAACGCAATCGATGCCGTGGATCAGTATCGATTGGGACGTCTGGGAATTTGCGGAAGATGGCGCGGGTAAGTTTTCCGCCATGGGGATCACGCCCGTCGAGGCCATGGAAGCACTCGGCCGCGTGCTTGGCCACACCTCGTTTAGTCCAGTGGTTGTTTCAACTGGAGATCTTCAGGCTCGAATTGCACGTTGGATAAACCCTGAATCCGCCGGCGGCAAAAAGGAAGTAAAGGCGGCCTCGAATCCGGCGAAGTACCCGAGACCGAATTTACCGTATCCGTTCGTCGCGCCGAGAAACGAATTGGAAAGCACGATCGTCGAGATCTGGCAATCCTTGCTCGGTATCAATGGCATCGGGGTTTACGACAATCTCTTCGACCTCGGTGGAGACTCGCTGCTCGCGATCCAGATTCTCTCGCGCATACGCGAAACGCTGCATAGCGAGGTTGGTTTGCGGAGCATCTTCGAAACGCCGACCGTCGCCGCTGTAGTTGAGAGTATCGAACAGAATCAAAAGGACGTGGCTGCACAGACGCAGACTATCGATGAGGTTGTGGATCTCGTCGAACAGTTATCGGAAGACGAACTCCAACTCCTAATCGCCGAACACCAAAGTCGGCTGTGGCCACTTCGAAAGTAGACAGGATTCACAGAATTAACAAGCTTGCCTCAGCAAATATCATGAGTACCGCAATCGACCTAAGCAAGGGATCAACCCCGGCGCGCATAACCAATCTCTCGCCGCGCAAGCGCGAGCTGCTCGAAAAGCTCCTCGCGATGAAAGGTCTGGAACTGAAGCCGGGCCTCACGCTGTCGCGGCGTGAACGGCCGTCCTCCGTCCCCGTGTCCTTTGCCCAACAACGGCTCTGGGTGCTTCATCAATTGGACCCGGGCAATCCGTCGTACAACATGCCCGAAGCCGTGCGCTTTGCGGGACCACTGAACACAACGATCTTCGAAAAGAGTCTCAACGAAATCGTTCGCCGTCACGAAGTCCTGCGCACAACTTTCAGAACGACCGAACACGAAGCCGTGCAGATCATCGCGCCCGCGCAGCCAATAGATGTTTCGCGACTGGATCTCAGCACATTGCCGGAAGCCGAGCGCGAAGCTGAAGCCGCACGCCTGACCGAGGAAGAGGCGATGCGTCCGTTTGACTTGTCGACCGGCCCGGTACTGCGGGTAACGCTTCTCCAACTCGCCGCCGAAGATCACATCATTCTTTTCACTACGCATCACATCGCTTCCGACGTGTGGTCCATGGGCGTGCTGGTGAAGGAGCTAATGGCCCTCTACAGCGCTTTTGTCGAAGGACAGCCGTCGCCTTTGCCGGAACTGCCGATTCAATACGCCGACTATGCAATCTGGCAGCGTGAATGGTCCCAACAGCCCGAGTTTGCGAAGCAGCTCGAATACTGGAAAAAGCAATTGAGCGGTGCTCCCGCGGCGCTGGAACTCCCAACCGATAGACCACGTCCCGCGGTGATGAGCTTTCATGGCGCAGTGCAAAGATTCGCGGTTGCATCACACGTCTCAGCTTCGTTGATCTCACTCGCGCGACAGGAAAACTGCACTCTCTTCATGACCTTGCTCGCCGCGTTCCAAACCCTGTTGCATCGCTACACAGGCCAAAACGATTTGATGATTGGCTCTCCCATGGCCGGTCGCAATCGTTCAGAGATCGAGGGACTGATCGGCTTCTTCGTCAACACGCTGGTTCTGCGAACAGATCTCACGCGCAATCCGTCGTTTCGAGCCCTGCTGGCGCGTGTGCGCGAGGTAGCGCTCGGGGCCGCTGCTCACCAGGATTTCCCGTTTGAAAAACTGGTCGAAGAGTTGCAACCCGAGCGCGACCTTAGCCGAACGCCTCTTTTCCAGGTGATGTTCGCATTGCAAAACGTGCGTACCGAAGCACTGGCGCTCCAGGATCTAAAAGTGGCTGCTGCCGGAGCCGCTCCAGCTATCGCGAAATTCGATCTGACACTATTCATGTCCGAAGCAAACGGAGAGATTGGTGGCATGTTCGAATACAACACCGATCTCTTTGACGACTCCACTATTCGCAGAATGATCGAGCACTTCCAGCGCCTGCTCGAAGGCATTGCCGCGAATCCCGATCACCGCCTCTCGGATTTACCGTTACTCACGGCCGCGGAACAGCACGAGTTACTGGTGAAGTTCAACGACACCGCCGCGGCGTATCCAAGTGAGTTGTGTATCCATGAGTTGTTCGAACAACAAGCACTGAGTAGTCCTTCGGCCATCGCCGTTTCTTTCAAGCATGAGCGATTGACGTATCAAGAGTTGAACGCGCGAGCGAATCAGTTGGCCCATCATCTGCGGAGCCTCGGAGTCGGGCCTGAAGTTCCGGTCGCTATTCTGATGAAGCGTTCAACAGAGATGGTGGTGGCTTTATTGGGCGTGCTCAAAGCCGGAGGCGCTTACTTGCCCCTGGATCCGTCACATCCGCGCGAGCGTCTGGCGGCAATGTTGGACGAGGCCCATGTATCTGTGGTCCTCACCGAAGAGGATGTCGAATCGGAACGTTTCAACACTCTCGACGATGAGAACCTGTGTTGTTTGACGCATCCCGAGAACCTGGCCTACGTCATTTACACGTCCGGTTCCACAGCCAAACCCAAGGGCGCGATGATTCCGCATCGCGGCTTGGTTAATTACCTTAGCTGGTGTACCAGGCACTACTCAGTCGCCGAAGGTCAGGGCGCTCCCGTGCACTCGCCGCTTGGATTCGACCTAACCGTGACGAGTCTCCTTGCTCCGCTCTTAGCCGGACGCACCGTCGAGTTGCTCCCTGAAGAAGAAAGCGTTGAGGGTCTGGGCCGGGCATTGCAGGCACAACGAGACTACAGCCTCGTCAAGATCACGCCGGCACACCTCGAAGTGTTGCGTCACACGTTCGCCGATGGTTCAGGTCCCGGAACCAGGGCTTTCATTATCGGTGGAGAGGCTCTCTTCAACGAACACACTACCTTTTGGCAACAGTGCGCGCCGGGCACGAGGTTAATCAACGAGTATGGACCAACTGAAACCGTAGTCGGCTGCTGCATCTATGAAGTTCCAGAAGGAAGTTCGAGCACGGGCGCGGTGCCGATTGGCCGGCCTATCGCCAACGCACAGTTGTACCTGTTAGACAAGGAAATGCAACCAGTGCCCACTGGAGTCACCGGGGAGTTGTACATCGGCGGCCACGGATTGGCTCGAGGTTATCTGGCACGTCCGGATGCCACCGCCGAGAAATTCGTTCCTCATCCATTTGCGATCAATCCAGGAGAACGGCTTTACAAGACTGGCGACCTGGCGCGTTTCCTGGGCGACGGAAATCTGGAATATCTGGGACGTATTGATAACCAGGTCAAGCTTCGCGGTTTTCGCATCGAGCTGGGAGAAGTGGAATCAGTGTTGGTCCAACATCCGGCTGTGCAAGAGACTGTGGCGACGGTCCGCGAAGACGTGCCTGGCGACAAACGACTGGTCGCTTATGTAACTCTCGCTGGAGACAAACTGCCGGCCACGTCCGACTTGCGTCTCTATCTGAGAGATAAGCTACCGGCTTACATGATCCCTTCGGCAATCGTGGTGCTCGATGCTTTGCCACTAACGAGCAACGGCAAGATCGATCATCAGGCACTGCCGGCGCCGAACGAAACCAGCACTGACCGCGCAAATTCTTTCATCGCTCCACGCAACCTCATGGAGTTACAGCTCGCCGAAATGTGGGAAGAGATCCTGAACGTTCGTCCGATCGGCTTGACGGACAACTTCTTCGACCTCGGCGGCCATTCGATTCTCGGTTTGCGGTTGATGGCGCGGATTCAGAAACAGTTTGATCTCGATCTTCCACTGGCGACGTTGTTTGACGGTGGAACCGTAGAGCATTTGGCTTCGATCATTCGCCAGAGAACGGTAGCCGAGCCAACCCATTTAGTAACTCTGCAACAAGGCGGATCGCGGCAGCCAATCTTCTTCATGCACCCGATCGGCGGAGGCATTGTTTGCTACGCGTACGTCGCACGCAATCTCGAAGCCGACCGGCCGGTTTATGCGTTGGCCGCTTATGAACGTGACGATCCTCACGAGAGCGTCGAAACAATGGCAGCGGCTTATATCGAGGAGATGCGCCGGGTCCAGCCACATGGTCCATACCTGTTAGGCGGCTGGTCCTTCGGTGGCTTCCTGGCCCTCGAAACCGCGCGCCAACTGAGCGCGATGGGCGAGGAGATCGGGTTGGTTGCGATTTTGGATTGCGAAGCACCAGGGTTGGCCGATAAGTGGCAGGACGGTGAACCGGTTGATGAGGACGATCCGATGGTGCTGGCGCGGCAACTGGAAATTATCGCGAACCGTAAAGATGCGCTGCAGATCGATGAAGAATACCTGCGCCAGTTAAGTCATGACGATCAACTGCTGTACGTCATGGACCTGGCAAAAACAGCCCATATCATGCCTTTGGAGTTGAATCTGGTGCAGGTGAAACGGTCGATCCGGAACCTGAAAACCAGAGTTCACGCTGGCCGAAACTATCTGCCGCAAGCGTATCCCGGAAAAATAACTCTCTTTCGCTGCACTGAAGTGTTTCCCCGTTACCAGGCTTTTCTGGAAGCAGATCCGACGTGGGGTTGGAAAGACATCAGTTCGCAATCAATCGATTTACACATGATTCCCGGTGCTCACGAAACGATCGTGATTGAACCAAATGTGCAGGTTTTGGCCGAACGGCTCAAAGCTTGTATCGCTAGTCTCGAGATGGAGTGATCTATGAAAATCATTAACTTCCTGATGCGGTATTCGCGCCGCTACCTGGTGCTCGCGGTGGTGGCTGGCATTATCAGCGGTGCTGCTAATACAGGTCTGCTGGCGATCATAAACGCGGTGCTCAACAGCCAGGCTGCCAAAGAGCAGCTTGCGGTGGCGTTCATCGGTCTGTGTGTGTTGGTGCCGGTGGCGCGAATTGCGTCCGAGCTGCTGCTGGCCCACTTGGGCCAGGGGGCGCTCTATCAATTGCGCATGGACTTGAGCCGGCAAATTCTCGGCGTTCCGTTGCGCCGTTTGGAAGAGCTGGGAGCGCACCGACTTTTGACTGCTCTCACAGACGACATTCCGACGATTACCAACATCGTCAGTCTGATTCCGATCGCCTGTATCAACGCGGCGGTCGCCATCAGTTGCCTGATCTACATGGGCTGGCTCTCATGGCCCATGCTCATCGCCGTGATCGGCGTCATCGTGCTGGGCATCGTCAGTTACCAGTTGCCGGTGGCCAAGGCGTTTCAGCACATGCGGCTGGCGCGGCGTGAAGGCGACAACCTGTTCAATCACTTCCGCGCTCTCACGGATGGCATCAAGGAACTGAAGATTCATGGCGACCGGCGCAAAGCGTTCCTCACGGACATGCTCGATACGACTGCTCGAAACTTCAGTCGTCATAGCATCTCCGGTCAGACGATCTACACGGTCGCGGCAAGCTGGGGCCAGCTCCTGGTCTTCGTGGTCATTGGCTTGTTGCTCTTCGTGCTCTCCGGTTGGATTCAAATCAGCGCCACGGTGCTGACCGGCTTCACGCTCGCCATTCTTTATCTCATGACGCCTTTGCAGTTGATCATGAATACGCTTCCCAACATGGGACGCGCGGGTGTTGCGCTCAAGAATGTCGAAGATCTCGGTTTGACTTTGACTCCGAGCAAGAGTGAAGAAGATTCACCGAAAGCGTTGCAATCTGGTGAGACGCTCTGGACGGGGCTGGAGTTGCGAGGGGTTTCACACACATACCGGCGAGAAGGCGAAGACAGTGTCTTTATGTTGGGGCCAATTGATCTGAGCTTTCAGCCCGGTGAACTGGTCTTCCTGACCGGTGGTAACGGCAGCGGCAAGACGACCCTGGCCAAGTTGATTCTCGGTCTTTACCAACCGGAAAACGGCGAGCTTCGACTGAACGGCCAGCCAGTAGTAAATGAGACCACGGACTATTACCGGCAACACTTTTCGGTAGTGTTCTCGGATTTCTTTCTGTTCGACAGTCTGCTTGGCTTGAACGCCGACGACCTGGACCAGAGAGCGCGTCAATATCTGTCGCAACTTCACCTCGATCACAAAGTGGAAGTCAAAGACGGCTCGCTCTCCACGACAGATCTTTCGCAGGGACAGCGCAAGCGTCTGGCGCTACTGACAGCGTACCTGGAAGATCGTCCTATTTATCTTTTTGACGAATGGGCGGCGGACCAGGATCCGTTGTTCAAAGAGGTCTTCTACTACCAGCTCTTGCCGGAACTAAAAGCCCGCGGCAAAACCATCATCGCGATTACCCACGACGACCGCTACTACCACGTCGGCGACCGCGTGATTAAGCTCGCCGACGGCAAGATTGTTTCCAACAAAGCACCCGAGTACTCCGACGACATTCAAGTTGAAGAACTGGCTGTGTCGGTTGCCTAACCGCGCGGCCGTACAACTCACTTACATGAATACCCTCTGCCTCGAAGTCATCTCATTCACACCGGGCTTCAGCCCGGTGTTAGAACTGAATGCTACAGCAGAAAACCGTTTCAACGGTTTTCAGTGTTTACTTGAGGAAACCGTTAAAACGGTTTCTCAATAACGATGGTGTTTTCCCACCGGGCTGAAGCCCGGTGTGAATGAGAAGGACTCTTGAACCAAAGCTACAAACTAAAGGAGAAAACATGAACGAAGAAAGAGACGACAATCGAACCTACAAGGTGGTCCTGAATCATGAGGAGCAGTATTCGATCTGGCCTGCCGACAGAGAAAACGCCCTCGGTTGGAACGACGCCGGCAAGCAGGGAACAAAGGACGAGTGTCTGGCCTACATCGGGGAAGTTTGGACTGACATGCGTCCACTGAGTCTGCGCCAGCAAATGGCCCAGGCCGCATCACGATCATGACAACTGTAATCGGAATCGGAAAAGCACATTCCGGAAACGAGAATATCGTTCAAAAGACATTCTCTGTTGCCGGCGGAGGCACACTCTTCCTCGATGCCGCAATCGGCACGGTTGACGTTCGCACGGCAACTCCCGGCATGGTGGCGGTCAAAGTGATTCCGCTGCTAAAGACAGACGAGGTTGAGAAGCGACAGAGATTACTCGTGAATCTTCAGGTCCATATAACTCAGCAGCAGAACGACGTGCGCGTAACTGCGAAGTTCCAGCACGAAACGCCTGATGATGAGAGACGGCAGGTAAGATTGCATTTCGAAATCTCTGTCCCGCAAGACTACAACCTCGATCTGAATACCGTGGGCCGTGTTAGAACCGGCGACTTGCGTGGCAACGTGAAAGTTGAAACTGCCGGCGGCGAGATCAACCTCGGCAACATCAGCGGAGCGTTAACAGTGGACAGTTCAGGCGGTTCGCTCACTGCCGATAGCGTTGGTGGTCCGATCAAAGTAGTGACCTCAGGCGGATCGGTATCGTTGAAGGAAGTTCTTGATTCAGTGCAGGCGGAAACAGGTGGAGGTGCTTTTACCGCCTATCTCTTACAGCAGCAGGTTTCAGATTCCAGCGTCTTAACTTCCGGCGGCAATATAGAGATACGTCTGGCACAAGATGTTGGCGTAGATCTCTACGCCGTGGCGACAAGTGGACGAATCCTCACGGACGATCGGACACTCACAGAACCTCACGCCAAACAAAATGTCTTGCAGGCAAACATTAACGGCGGTGGAGCAAAGCTGATCCTTCGCGCGGCCGCTGGAAGCATTTACTTGCGCACGCAACCACCACCTGCAAAGAACGGAAAGCAGTAACAAACCACGTAAACGAATTCTTTTTCAGGCTCAGTAGGCGTTTGTGTCCCTCAACCACGAACCTACTTACTGCGCCCGTGTTTTTACGCAGCCAAAACTAACCACCTCGAAAACGACGGAGACAAAATCATGCAAGTGCGGAGAGTAATTGATACCGCGAGAGAAGGCGTGTTGTCGGCCATCGGCAACACACCATTGGTCAAGCTAAACCAGGTCTTCAAACATATCGACTTTGATCTTTACGCAAAGATGGAGATGCTGAACCCCGGCGGCAGCATAAAAGATCGCACTGCCATCACCATCGTCGAACAAGGTCTCCGGTCTGGCTCGATCAATAAAGATACAGTGATCATCGAATCCAGTTCCGGAAACATGGGGATCGGTTTGGCCCAGGCTTGTTCTTTTCATGGCCTGCGGCTGATCTGCGTCGTCGACGCCAAGACGACAACGCAGAATATCCATCTCCTGAGGGCCTACGGCGCTGAGATCGACTGCATCGATGAACCCGATCCGGTAACAGGCGAGTTTCTTCAGGCACGAATCGATCGGGTGAAGTTTCTGGTCGACACGGTGAAGAACAGTTTTTGGCCCAATCAGTATGCAAACCTGTCCAACCCACGCGCGCATCATCAAACGATGCGGGAGATCGTCACCGCGACGGGTAACCAACTCGATTACTTGTTCTGTGCGATCAGCACCTGCGGCACGATGCGTGGTTGCGCTGAGTTTATAAAAGCCCACCACCTGCCGACCAGGATCATTGCCGTGGACGCGGTTGGCAGCGTCATTTTTGGAGGGGTGAAGGCGAAACGTCTGATCCCGGGACATGGCGCCGCGATCACGCCGGCGTTATTCCAAAATGATCTGGCCCAGGAGTGTGTTCATGTAAAAGATGTCGACTGCGTAATCGGCTGCCGCCGCCTTGCCCGGCGTGAGGCCATTCTCGCGGGCGGTTCGTCGGGAGCCGTCATTGCGGCGGTCGAAACGATGCTTCATCGCATACCACCAAGCGCCACCTGCGTCGTCATTCTGCCGGATCGCGGCGAGCGATACCTGGACACAATCTACTCGAATGAATGGGTCGAAGAGCACTTCGGCGACGTAGCCGAAAACTGGGAAGGGGAGTACGAAGAGTGCGTGGCGATCGCGTCGTAGCGCGGCCTTGCCTTCGAAAGTAGACAGGATTCACAGAACTAACAAGATTGCCTGAAGAAACACCCATCTTGTCTATTCTGCAATCTTGTCAAAAGGTCTGTTTGAGGGGAGTAATCAATCGTGACTGACTATTCCAAAGCAATTGCGGAACTCTCTCCGGAAAAGCAAGAGCTGCTCGAGTTGTTGCTGCTGGAGGAGTCAAACGAGGACGATTCATTTCCACTCTCGTTTGCACAACAGCGCTTGTGGTTCATAGACCAGCTTGAGCCCAATAGCTTTCTGTACAACGTTTCTACGACTGTGCGTATCGACGGGCCGCTCAATGTGCCCGCGTTTCAGCGCAGCTTCAATGAAATCGTTCGCCGTCACGAAACCTTACGCACGACTTTCAGACTAGTGGATCGCCAGCCGGTCCAGGTGATTGCGGAGACGGCCGAGGTGCCGATCGGCGTCGTCGATCTGGAAGCATTATCCACCGGGGAGAAGGATCGAGAGAGCCGCCGCCTGCTGCTCGCCGACGCACAATTACCATTCGATCTTTCGCGTGGTCCATTGCTGAGGGTGAAACTCCTGCGCCTGTCAGCAGAGGAACATACCCTCCTTCTCTGCATGCACCACATCATTTCGGATGGCTGGTCCCTTGGTGTGCTCGTCCGCGAAGTCGCGGCACTTTATCGATCATTTGTGGAAGACGAACCGGCAACACTTCCCGAGTTGCCGATCCAGTACGCCGACTTTGTTCTCTGGCAACGGGAATGTTTGCGTGGTGACGCACTCGCCGAACACCTGGAGTATTGGGGGAAACAGCTAGCGGGAGCTCCGGCCGTGCTGGAGTTGCCGGCCGATCGTCCGCGTCCGGCGGTGAACAGTCACCGGGGCGCGAAACAGTCGTTGACACTTCCTGCGGAATTGACCGCGGCGCTCAAAAGCGTTAGTGAGCGTGAAGGCGTAACGTTGTTCATGACACTCCTCGCCGCATTCCAAACGTTGCTCCATCGTTACTCAGGCCAGGATGAGATCGTCGTCGGAACGCCGATCGCCAATCGTAATCGAGCCGAGACGGAGGGCCTGATCGGATTCTTCGTCAACACGCTCGTCCTGCGTACCGGCTTCGCCGGCAATCCCTCGTTCAGAGAGCTGCTCGAGCGCGTACGCGATGTCGCGCTGGGAGCATACGCACACCAGGACCTTCCTTTCGAGAAATTGGTTGAAGAGTTACAGCCGGATCGGAGTCTGAGTCACACGCCGCTCTTTCAAGTGGCCTTCGTCTTTCAAAACGCTCCCATGGATCGTCTCGAACTCTCCGGTTTGCGATTGACGCCACTCGGCGGTGACAACGGAACAGCGAAGTTCGATCTGACGCTCTTCATGGAGGAAACAGATCGCGGATTGAGCGGCGGCATCGAATACAACACTGATCTATTTGACGCCGAGACGATTCAACGTCTGCTCGGACACTACCAGTATTTGCTAGAGGGAATCGTCGACAACCTGGACCAGACGATTTGCGAGTTGCCCTTGCTGACGCCGGCGGAACAGCAGCAGTTGCTGGAATGGAACCCGACGGATGTGGTCTATCCCGTGAGCGGTTCGCTCCAGGCAATCTTTGAAACACAAGCGGCGCTCACGCCCAATGCTGTTGCCTTGACGTTTAAGAATGAACGACTCACTTACGCTGAACTGAACCAGCGAGCCAATCAACTGGCCCACTATCTTCGCGCGCGTGGCGTGAAGACTGAAGCACGAGTGGGAGTCATGCTCGAACGTTCGCTCGAAATGGTGGTTTCGCTGTTGGGTATTCTGAAAGCCGGCGGCGCTTATCTGCCGTTGGATTCGGATTATCCGCGGGAGCGGCTGGCGTTTATGCTCGGCGACGCGGAAGTGCATTGCCTGCTAACCGAGACGCGTTTGCACGCGGAGTTGGAAGACATTCCTTGTGAAGTCATCTGCCTTGACACTGAGCATGACAAGATAGCGCAACAAAGCGATCGGAATCCGGTTAGCGACGTAAGCGCCGGCAATCTGGCTTACGTGATCTACACCTCCGGGTCCACCGGCAAGCCCAAAGGCGTGACCGTCACTCATGGCAATGTCATGAGGCTCTTCGCTGCGACCGATGAGTGGTTTCACTTCAACGAACGAGACGTGTGGACACTCTTTCACTCCTACGCGTTCGACTTCTCAGTTTGGGAACTTTGGGGCGCGTTGCTCTATGGCGGACGTCTCGTAATTGTTCCTTACCTCGTAAGCCGCTCGCCGGAATCGTTCCACCGGTTGCTTGTTAACGAGCAGGTGACCGTGTTGAATCAGACGCCCTCAGCATTTCGTCAACTGATCCACGCCGAAGAGACTGAAGGAAACAAATCATCGGATCTGTCGCTGCGCCTGGTGATCTTTGGTGGTGAGGCGCTGGAAATACAGAGCTTGAAACCGTGGTTCGACAGGCACGGAGAGCAAAAGCCGCTGCTGGTGAACATGTATGGCATCACTGAGACGACCGTGCATGTCACTTATCGTCCCTTGAGTCTTGCCGATTTGCATGGCGGCAGCGTTATCGGCGAATCCATTCCTGACCTGCAAGTCTATGTGCTCGACGCTTACCTGCAGCCTGTTCCGGTTGGTGTCGCCGGCGAAATGTATGTCGGTGGTGACGGCGTCGCTCGTGGTTACTTGCGCCAACCAGCACTGACGGCAACGCGCTTCGTTCCACATCCCTTCAGCACGAAGCCCGGTGCGCGGTTGTATCGCACTGGCGATCTCGCTCGCTATCTCCGCGACGGCGACCTGGAATATTTAGGCCGTATAGACCACCAGGTAAAGATTCGTGGCTTTCGTATCGAGCTCGGTGAGATCGAAGCGGTGCTGTTGACTCACAACGGCGTGCGCGAGGCAGTGGTGATGGCGCGTGAAGACTCGCCCGGTGAGAAGCGACTGGTCGCTTATCTGATCATGGACCACGAACAGCCGCCTTCCATCGGCGATCTGCGCGGGTTTATGAAGGCAAGCTTGCCTGAGTACATGATTCCGTCTGCTTTTGTGGTGCTCGATAAATTGCCTTTGACGAGTAATGGAAAGGTGGACCGTCGCGCGCTGCCGCCGCCTGACAGGGCGCGGCCCGAATTGGAACGGCTTTACGTTGCGCCGACCACGTTCACTGAACAAGTGTTGGTTGCCGTGTGGGCTGAAGCTCTGGGCATCGAGCAAGTGGGAATCCACGACAACTACTTCGAATTGGGTGGCGACTCGATTCGCAGCGTTGGTCTGTTGGCCCTGGCAAGAGAACGCGGTCTGGATTTTTCACTGCAACAACTCTTCCAGCACCAGACCGTTTACGAGTTGGCGAGAGAGATCGATGCTGGATCTGAAAACGAAAATCGCGGACCTGATCCCGTTCAGGACCGCGCACCGTTTAGCCTGCTTTCGGAAGAGGATCGTCTGAAGCTGCCGCCGGGTCTTGAAGACGCGTATCCCTTGACCATGATGCAGGCCGGCATGCTCTTCCACGCGGAGTACACTCCCAACTCCTCCGTCTACCACAACGTAACCAGTTTCTGCTTGCGCGCACCTTTCAACGAGGAGGCGCTGGCGACAGCGTTACGCCGGCTGATAGCGAGACATGCGGTGCTGCGCACGTCGTTTGATCTCATGAACTACAGCGAGCCTTTGCAACTCGTACACCTCGATATCGAGGTTCCGTTAGTCGTGGAAGATCTGCGCGGGTTAACAACGGACCAGCAACCACAGGCGCTCGCGGATTCATTTGAAGCCGAGAAGAACGTGAAGTTCGATTGGCGGCACGCGCCGCTGTTTCGGATTCGCGCAGAGCGGCGTACCGACGAAACTTTTCAACTCACTCTCACTGAGCACCACGCAATCCTCGACGGCTGGAGTGTGGCCTCGCTGCTGAGTGAAATGTTCACGTCTTATTCGGCCCTCGTCGCTGGAGAAAGCGAACTGGGCGGCACTCGCCTGATGTCTTCGTTCCGCGACTTTGTGGAGTTGGAACGATCTGCTGTTAACTCCGAAAGCTCGCGAAATTATTGGGCGCAGTTGCTCCGCGACAGTGTCGTCACCACTTTGCCTTACCTGCCGGAATCCAAAACGCAAACACCGAAACATGAATTACGAGCTCTCGAAGTACCGATCTCAACCGCGGTTTCCGATGGTTTGAAAGCGCTGGCCCAATCGTCAGGCGTGCCGCTGAAGAGTGTGTTACTGGCCGCACATCTCAGAGTGATGAAACTCTTGAGCGGCCAGGATGATGTCTTGACCGGAGTCATCTCTCATGGCCGCCCCGAAGGCGTCGACGGAGAACGGGCGGCAGGATTGTTCCTGAACACGTTGCCTTTTCGCCAGAGGTTAGCGGGCGGCACCTGGGCCGACTTGGTGAGACAGGTTTTCGAAACAGAGTTAGAGATGCTTCCGCACCGGCGCTATCCACTGGCCCAGATACAGAATGAACACGGCCATTCGCTGTTGGAGACCTTCTTCAACTTCATCAACT
>DATEHX010000238.1:0-7004 GCA_035279345.1 Pyrinomonadaceae bacterium
GAGCTTAGTGACCATCAACCGCAGGTCCTGTAGCAGTGTCAACTGTGCCGAGTACTGGAACGCCAAGTCGCGAGCGTTGAAAGCAACACTCTCCATCTTGTTCGCGCTACGCAAACCAAGCGCAACAATGAGACCGAGCAAGAGCAGGAAACCAATGATCAGCGGTGTGATGGCACGCACGAAGGCGCGCCTCGCCAAGTCAGCGACTACGGCCGACTCCGTCGGCGGGCTGTATCGATCCGCCGCGCGCCGGCGGTAGACGACCTCTGGTTTCTTTTCAGCGGGTTGCATCCGAGCTCGTCAGGGCTTCGCGTCCATCCAATTTTCACCGACGCCCACATCTGCTATCAGCGGCACGTCGAGCGAAACTGCCGACTCCATCTCGTGTTTGAGTATCTCCGTTACCTTCCCAACTTCCGCATCGGGCACTTCGATCAGCAACTCATCATGCACCTGCATCAACATACGCGCTTCCAGCTTCTCACGCTTGAACTCTTCATCGACGTGCAGCATCGCGATCTTCACGATGTCGCTCGCGGTGCCCTGGATCGGCATGTTTATCGCTTCGCGTTCCGCGGCCTTGCGGATGTTTGCGTTGCGATCTGTGATGCCGGCAAGCGGACGGATGCGGCCATAGATCGAGCGCACGTAACCATGCTCGCGCGCACGCACCGGAACCTCTTCCATGTAACGCCGCACGCCTTTGTACGTGTTGTAGTAATCCTCAATAACCTTCTTCGCTTCCTGCCGCGTAATGCCGACGCGCTGCGACAATCCCCACGGCTCGATCGCATACGCGATAGCGAAGTTTACAATCTTTGCGAAACGTCGTGCTTCACGAAGTTCTTCGTCAGTCCGTGCACCGAAGACGAGCCGTGCGGTGCGGGCGTGAATGTCTTCGCCTTTCTGAAACGCCTCGAGCATCACCGGGTCCTGCGTGATGTGCGCGAGGAGACGCAATTCGAGTTGTGAATAGTCAGCCGAAATGATCTTGTTTCCCTTTTCGGCAACGAACGCGCGCCGGATGCGCCGGCCCAAGTCGGTGCGAATCGGAATGTTCTGTAAGTTCGGATCGCTCGATGACAAACGTCCGGTCGCCGCCACCGTTTGATTCAACTGGCAGTGAATACGGCCGTCAGTCGCAATCTGGTGCGGCAACGCGTCCGTGTAAACACTCTTCAGCTTATCAAGTTCGCGATATTCGATGATCAGCCGTGGCAACTCGTACTGTTGAGCCAGTTCTTCGAGCACAGCTTTGCTGGTCGAAACGCGTCCGGTCGATGTCTTACGCCCGATATCGATGTTCAGGTCACCCAGGATTTCACCGACTTGCTTCGGCGAACCGATGTTGAACTCACGTCCCGCGTGTTCGTAGATCTTGACCGTGAGTTTGTGCAGTTCCTGACCGATGTAGTTCGACAGGTCCGTCAGAACTTTCGTATCGACTTTCAACCCTGCCCGCTCCATGCGATACAAAAGCGGCGCCAACGGAAGTTCGATCTCCGAGTAGATCGTTTCGAGTTTCTTTTCGAGTATGCGTTCGCGTAACACGCGCGCGGTTTGCGCGGTCAGATCAGCCGCAGTGACGGTTTGCCACGCATTTTCAGACCAGTTGGCGGGTGGTGTGTTGCCGTTTTCGATGCCGATTGCTTCGCGCGCGAGATCGGCAAGTTCGTACTTGCTGCGCGCGGGATCGAGTAAGTAAGCAGCGAGGAACGTATCGTCCTTCACGCCTTCGAGCGTGATATCGAAACGTTCCAACAAGCCTACCGCGCGCTTTACGTCGTGAATCGACTTTTCAACCAAACCATTCGACAGCACTTCACGCAACGGCGCGATCGCCTGATCGGCTCCGCCTTCAAACTTTTCCAGATCGACATAAGCCGCGACGCCCGCACTGGTTGAAAAAGCGATCCCGCGTGTGGCGTCGAGTTCGGTGAAGCACTCCTGTTCGCCTGTTCCAGCCGGTGTCGAATCGGCAATGGCGATACCGACGTGTTCCCCTTCAAATAGAGTGCGAACGAGATTGTTCAGGTCATTTTTTGTTTGGACGACGCGGTAGTTTCGCTCGGCTTCCGTAGTTGCGGGACGCTGAACCGCGGCATCCGCGTACTCCTTTTGCAAAAGAGTAAATTCCAACTCATGAAACAGTTCGTACGCCGCGGTGCGATCCGGCGGACGCGTTTTGATCTTGTCGAGCTCAAGTGGAACTTCGAGATCCGTGCGAATGCGCGCGAGCTCGCGCGACTGCCTGATCAGATCCGCGTTGTCGCGCAACGACTCGCGATACGTCTTGTGCTTCACTGATTCCCAATTCGCCAGCGCATTCTCGATCGAACCAAACTGCTGAATGATCTGCACCGCGCCTTTCGAACCGATTCCGGGAGCACCGGGAATGTTGTCGATCGAGTCACCCATCAAACCGAGCAGATCGACGAGCTTGTCCGCGGTAACGCCAAACTTCTTCTCGACCCACGCTTCATCGCACCATTCAACCGGCGGCACCGGTTCCTTGCGCTTCACGACCTGCGAATTTTGCCGCATGCAAACGATCAGCGGATCGTGAACGAGCTGGCACATGTCTTTGTCGTTCGACACGACCACGGCTTGCAGCCCTTCGGCCGCGGCTTTGTAGGCGAGTGCGCCGATCACATCGTCGGCTTCGTAACCAGGCGAATTGATCACCTCGATATTGAGCACGTCGCAGACCTGGAAGATGTAAGGCATCTGGCTCGAGAGATCTTCAGGCATCTCGAGCCGGTTCTTCTTGTAGTCGGCAAACGTCTCGTGACGAAACGTCTTCTCGCGCGACTCAAACACGCACGCGATGTAATCAGGCTGCTCTTCCCGCAGGAGCTTGAGCAGCATGTTCGTAAAGATGTAGACCGCTTGTGTGACCTGGCCTGACGCGGTCGCGAGCGGCGCGGCGCGATTCTGCATCGGCGCGAAGAACGCACGAAAGATGTGCGACATCGAGTCGATCAAAAATACCCGTTCCGTCTTTTTCGCCGCGCTCACTTACTTAACTCCTCAACATGCGCCCGCACAGTTTCACCCAACGTTTCTAAATTGTATCCACCCTCGAGACAGGAAACGAGACGTCCCTGACAACTGCTCGCAGCCCATTGCTTCACCGCACGCGTCATGTCGACGAAGTCTTCATCCTTGAGCATCAGTTGCCCGAGCGGATCGCCGAGATGCGAATCGAAACCCGCCGAAATAATGATCAAGTCAGGATTGAAATTCGTCGACATGTCTTCAAGCGCTGCCTCAAACGCACGCTTCTGTTCGACAGCAGGTGTCGCTGCGCGCAATGGCAGGTTCATCGTGTAACCCAAGCCACGGCTGGTTCCCTTCTCACCGCGCGTTCCGGTTCCGGGATACCACGGATATTGATGCGACGAGAAAAAGTAAACGGACGGATCGGCGTAGAAAATTCCCTGCGTGCCATTACCGTGATGCACGTCCCAATCGAGAATCGCGACGCGCTCGATCTCCGGATAGTGCTGCTGCGCGTAGCGCGCGGCCACCGCGACGTTATTAAACAAACAAAATCCCATCGCGCGTTCTTCAGTCGCGTGATGGCCAGGCGGACGCACCGGAACGAACGCGTTACGCACATCGCCCTTCATGATCAAGTCAATCGCCTGGCAGGGAGCTCCGGCCGCGTGTCGTGCCGCGTCGAACGAACGCATCGAGACAACCGTGTCCGCGTCCAGATAACCGGTGCCTTCGCTGACGACACGTTCGACGTGCTTGTAGAGCTGCGGCGAATGAGCCGCTTGAATATCGCCGCGCGGAGCTTCTCGCGCCTGCACTTCCACGAGACCGGACCATAACGCCGCATCACCTTTCAGTGCGTCCATCACGACTTGATAGCGCGAAGGACTCTCCGGGTGTCCGGGTCCAGTGTCATGTTCACGGAAGATTGGATGGTGAACGATGCCAGTAGTCATTTACTTACAAGGACAAAGTATCAAGCGTACGGTATCGGAACAAGTGGTCATGGGATTTTATGGGTTTTAGCCCGATAAAACCGCTGTTTCAGGTCGGGAATAGAGTTTGCCACTACCGCTTCCATTGCAGCGTTTTTAATCGCAGGAGGATCGACCAGGAGGGTTCGGCAATGAAGAGAGTACTGATCTTCATTCTAATTTGGAGCTTACTCGTTTTAACCGGAACAGTGCTCTCGGCCGAAGGTCGAGCACGAACTAATTTTGACAAGCTGATTGAGAAACAATGGAGGCAAACTGATGTCATACGATGAAGAACAGGCAAAAAGAAGCCGCGTGGTAGTGGAAACACCAAGCGAGCGGCGCGAGGTGGTCCATACACAATCGGTTCGGTCTGACGATCGCAACGGTATCTCGGCGGGCATGGTCGGCGTGCTGGTCGTGGTCGCTATCGCATTGATCACTATGCTGGTGCTCTTCTGGATGAGTACTCAACCTACAACTGACACAACTGTCGCAAACGCGCCGGTGCCATCGACAACAATCGTCGAACAACCCGCGCCTGCGCAACAGCCTCCGGTCATTATTCAACAACCGGCTCCCGTAACAACGCAGCCGGCTCCGATCATCGTGACACCGCCGGCAGGTGGCAGCACAGCCAGCGGAACTGAATCGTCGACCGCGGCAAACATAGATACAAACATTCAGACCGCAATCGACAAGCGACTCGCGGACGATCCGGCGTTCTCGGCGCTCGGTATTACCGCGACTGTGATCGATGGAAAAGTAACGCTGTTCGGAACGGTAAAGACTGACGCTTTGAAATTACAACTCGAACAGATGGCGAAGCAGGTGAAGGGCGTCAAGAGTGTCGATAACCAGATCACCGTACTGTAATCTCAGATTTCACGTCTGAGATCTCGAACTCCATCAGGCTCCTCGACTTGACCGCCGTGATTGCCGCGGCGGTCGTCGAACATAAACCACCAACAACAACAGATAGCGGCGCTCCGATGAGCGCCGCTAACACTCCAGCTTCCAACTCGCCCAACTGTGGACCACCCATGAAGAACATCATGTTGATTGAAGTCATGCGGCCGCGAAGGTAGTTTGGCGTCACGAGTTGTCGAATCGTTTGCCGCAACACTGTGCTGACGGTGTCCGCCGCGCCGGTGAGTGCGAGCATCGCCAACGAGAACCAGAACGCAGTTGAAACACCGAAGGCCGCTGTTGCAACTCCGTACACTGCAACCGCTGCAACAACCGTTCGTCCCTCGTGCTGCAATGTTCCGAGACGCGCCATCAGAAAGGCCGTGATTACCGATCCGATCGCGGGCGCCGCTGCCAAAAGTCCATAGCCATGCGCGCCAACGTCCAAATGTTCGCGCGCAAAGATGGGCAGCAGCAAAGTCGCGGAAGCGAAGAACGTCGCGACGAAATCCAGCGTCATCGTCTGGACCATGATCGGCGTGCGCCAGACGAACTGAAGTCCTTCTTTCAGCGCGGCGAAGCTCAATGCCTCTTTGCGCGAGATCTGGAGGTCGGGACTACCGCTCGTGCGCATTGCCAACAACGCGATGATTACCGCCACAAATGAAAACGCGTTGAAAAGGTAGATCAACGCGGGACCACTTTCGGCCAGTAACACACCAGCGATCGCCGGGCCGCCAATAGTCGCGATATTGAAAACGATCACATAGATACTGACGGCATTCGGAAAATCTTCGAGCGGCACGAGGGAGGGCATCAACGACTGTCGCGCGGGAAGGTCGAACGCCGTCGCCGCCGAAGCCATCGCGCTTAACAGGTAGATGGGCCAAACGCTTTGAATACCGGCGAGTGTCGTCGCGGTTAATAACCCAGCGCTGACCAGCATCACGCTTTGCGTGACCATCATCAATCGCTTGCGATTCACGGCGTCGGCAACCACACCGCCCGCGAGCGAACAAAGAATCACCGGCACTCCGCGAAACAGACCGACAAGCCCAAGCGCCAGCGCAGACCTCGTCAACGTGTAGACGTGCCAATTAATCGCGACGAGTTGCATCTGCGAGCCCGTCACGGACACGATTTGACCCAACCAGAGGAGGCGGAAATCGCGATGCCGTAGAGCTGCAAACGCAGAGTTTCTGGAAATCACGTATCGCTTCGCCTTGAAGGTATGTCTGCCACAAAAAAGCACAAACTTTTGTGCTTCTTTGTGGCTAAATCACGAATAGCAGTGAGACTCGGTCAACTTGCGGAAGTGGTAGGCCATCGCCGCGTGACGCAATAGTTCCGTCATCCGATCGCGATCCGTGCGCAGCGCTTTCACGAAGAAGCGCCAGAACTCGCGCCGTTCCGTGTCAAGCACGCCGAGTTTGATCGCGATGCGCAGAAAAGCTGCGACGGCTTTAACGCCGTGATACTGATGCGCCTCGGGCACGTCCTGCGGTGTGCGTTGCAACGAGTCGAGCGCGCGGCGGTAATATTCGCTTGGTTTGTAGATCGTGCGCATGATGCGCTGATAACCGGCTTGCAGTTTTTCCGCATCCATCCGCGGAATGAAGTTCAAAGACGACAACGTGTTGTTGCCGGTGGCGTCGTTGCCGAGCAGACGTCCTTCACGCTCGAGTCGTCGCCAGAGTTGCGTGTCGGGAAGTGCGTTGAGCATGCCGACCATCGCCATCGGGATCGCGCTCTGTCGGATGAACTCGATCTGGCGTTCGAAGATGTCTTCCGGATCGTTGTCGAAGCCGACGATGAAACCGGCCATAACTTCCATGCCGTGACTTTGTATCCGGCGCACGGAGTCGAGCAGGTTACCGCGGTTCTGCGTCTTTTGCGCTTCTTTCAAGCTTTCTTCGACGGGAGTTTCGATACCGAGGAAAACGCGGCGAAAACCCGCGTCCTTCATCGAGGTCAACAGATCGTCGTCGTCGGCCAGGTTCACACTCGCTTCGGTCAGTAGCGAGAACGGCATTCCGTTTTGCTTCTGCCACGCGATCATCTCGGGCATCAAGTTGCGAACGTTCTTCTTGTTGCCGATAAAGTTGTCGTCGACGATGAAGA
>DATEHX010000239.1:0-11793 GCA_035279345.1 Pyrinomonadaceae bacterium
TACGGAAAACATCTTGCTGCGCGAGGAGTGGTCGCGACGCTACGGCTTTCCGCGCATCATCGGCGAGTCGGAAGTCGTCAAACGAGCTGTGGCCGAAACTCAACGCGTCGCGCAAACCGAAGCGACCGTGCTGCTGCTCGGGGAGTCAGGCACCGGCAAGGAACTTTTCGCCCGCGCGGTCCATCACCTTTCACCACGCCGCGACCAACCGTTCGTCGCGATCAACTGCGCCGCCATTCCCGAAACGCTCATCGAAAACGAACTCTTCGGCCACGAACGCGGCGCTTTCACCGGCGCAAGCGATCGACGCCAGGGAAAGTTTGAACTTGCCGGCGGCGGCACCGTTTTTCTTGATGAGATTGGTGAGTTGCCGCTCGGCGTTCAAGGCAAACTGCTGCGCGCAATCGAGGAGAAGATGATCGATCGCATTGGTGGACGCGCTCCGGTAGCGGTCGACGTTCGCGTCGTTGCGGCGACGAACAAGGATTTGAAAACAGCAGTCGACAACGGCCAGTTTCGCGGCGATCTTTTCTTTCGGTTGGCAGTGTTTCCGATCGAGATTCCGCCGTTACGCGATCGCGGTGACGACGTCGCGTTGCTGGCGCGTCACTTCGCCGCCGACATCGGACGCGAACTGCGCGGCCGCGAAGCGCAACTCAGCGACGAAGCAGTCGCGGCTTTGAAACTTCATCGCTGGCCCGGTAACGTTCGCGAACTCGAGAATGCGATCGAACGCGCGTGCATCCTGTCTGACACGCTGAAACTCGAACCTGCCGATCTGGGTCTGGGTCCAACCGCCACCGATGGCCCTGACGCGCTTCAGCAAGTCGATCTGTCGGGAACGTTGTCAGACGTGGCCCATCGCGTGTTGCGTATCGTCGAGCGCCGCAAAATTCAAGCCGCGCTCGTTGCCAACGACGGCAACAAGAGCAAGACCGCCGAAGACCTTGGCGTCAGTTATAAAACGCTGCTGAATAAGATTAAAGACTATACTCTCTGACGCCAGATGAAGGACGACGTAAAGCTCGAACAACCTGCCGGCGCCGTGGCAGGCGAGACTCTCGAACAAGTCGGCGCCGGCACTCCGGAATCACATCCTGAAGCTCCGAAACCAAAAACCGACACGCCGAGCACAGCTCGCTCGGCGGTCTACGTCGGCGCCGGCATTCTCATCAGCCGCATCGTCGGCCTGATCCGCCAGCGAATCTTTGCACATTACTTCGGCACCTCGATCGAAGGCGACGCCTTCAGCGCCGCGTTTCGCATTCCCAACTTTCTTCAGAATGTCTTTGGCGAAGGCGCGCTCTCCGCGTCGTTTATTCCCGTCTATGCAAAGCTGTTGGCCCAGGAAGACGAGGAACACGCCGGGCGAGTAGCGAATGCGGTCTTTGGAATTCTCGCGCTGGTTACGTCGATCATCGTCCTGATCGGCGTGCTCACAACGCCTTACATCGTTACCGGAATCGCCGCGGGCTTCGACGAACAACGACGAGAATTGACGATTACGCTCGTCAGGATCTTCTTTCCCGGCGCTGGACTGCTCGTTCTCTCGGCGTGGTGTTTGGGAGTGCTGAACAGTCATCACAAGTTCTTCATTTCCTACACAGCACCGGTCGCGTGGAACGCAGCGATCATCTTTGCGCTCATCTTCTTCGGCAACCGCGTTGACCTCGCGCAGTTGGCGGAAGCGACTGCGTGGGGTTCGGTGGTCGGCAGCGCGTTGCAGTTTGGCGTGCAGCTCCCGATGGTGCTGCGGCTGATTCATCACTTTCGTCCCGCACTGGCTTTGGCAAGCGAACACGTCAGGCAAGTGCTGCGGAGTTTCTTTCCCGTGTTCATCAGTCGTGGGGTCGTGCAGATCAGTGCTTTCGTTGACGCGTTCCTGGCGAGCTTTCTTGGTCAGGGAGCGGTTGTTGCTCTGACGTACGCGCAGAGTCTTTATACGTTGCCGGTGAGTTTGTTTGGCATGTCAGTATCGGCGGCTGAGTTGCCGGCGATGTCGAAGTCATTAGGCGGTGCGGAGGTGGTGGCGCAGGCGCTACGCCAGCGGCTGGACCAGGGACTTCAAAGAATCAGCTTCTTCATCGTTCCCTCCTCGATGGCATTCGTCGCCCTCGGCGATGTGATCACCGCCGTGCTTTACCAGACGGGTAAGTTTACGCGCGCTGATTCGATCTACGTTTGGACCATTCTGGCGGGTTCGGCGGTGGGCTTGTTGGCGTCGACTCTTGGCCGGCTTTACTCGTCGACTTACTACGCGCTTCAGGACACAAAAACGCCGCTGCTCTTCGCTGTTGTGCGCGTGGTTCTCACGACCGTTCTCGGCTACCTGTTCTCGATTCCCTTGCCGCGTTATCTCGGTGTCGATCCGCGGCTCGGCGTGGCAGGTTTGACGATCTCTTCCGGCATCGCCGGGTGGGTCGAGTTTGTATTCCTGCGGCGAAGTCTAAATCGCCGCATTGGCAGAACAGGTTTGTCACTCTCTTATGCCGGTAAGCTTTGGCTCGGCGCGACTGTTGGAGCCGCGGTCGGCTGGGGGCTCAAGCTGCTGGTTATCAACTGGCACCCGATTCCACTCGCGGTCGTGGTTCTGGGCGGCTACGGCACGACCTATTTCGCCGTCAGTTACCTCTTCGGCATCACGCAAGCAAAACTCATCATCGGCCGCTTTCTCCGGCTACGTTGACGGCGAACTGGAAAACGTTGTTTATTGGTGGTGTTCTTTTAGAGCAGGGAGCCCCAAATCCCCTGTTCGAACACGTATTCAGGAGTGCCCCCAATGTACACAATGCCGATGATTCTTCCGCTTGATGGCTCTGGCCGGGTTTACGTTCTTCAGGACAAAAACGGGCAGGTTGTAGGTTCTGGTTCCCGCGAGGTGTGCGAAAGGCTGTTGAGGTTGATCGGGATGGGTCTCTCGCCCGTAACCGAAAACACGCCGGCGCCGCAGGCTCCTAATGTGCGCGCTGTCATCACCATTTAGCCTCCGCGGATTTCTGGAACAGACCCCGACCTGTTCCAAAAATAATTCTTCAAAATTTTCTGGAGACCGCCCGCCATTCGATCTTTAACTTAAGTATCCTGGAAAAAGGACTGGTGCAGCGGCAGGCAAGGCGGGCGGGTAGCCACAAAAAAGCACAAAAGCTTTTTGTGGCATTCGTGCGTTTGAGGCAAAACCCTCTGGTATCATCCCTCTGTGCAACCGGTAATCTTCGCCCAGCAGATGCGGGAGATCGATCGTCTCACCGTCGAGAACTACCACACCACTTCACTGCTTCTGATGGAATCGGCCAGCGCGGCGTGCCTGGAAGCCATTCGCACGCGCTTCAACGGCGACCTAACCGGCAAACGAGCGCTCGTCCTGTGCGGCAAGGGCAATAACGGCGGCGACGGCGCTGCACTCGCACGCGGCTTGTGCCGGGCGAGTGTTCAGTGCGACGTGGTCCTGTTTGGCAACTTTGCCGAGACTGTCGGCGATGCGCATACCAACTTCGAGTCTGTGCGCCGGCTCGCGTCGTTCGAAGCCGGATCGCCCGAAGCGCCCGCGCCATTGACGTTCATCGAGTGTGAAAACGTCGGCGCGTGGGAACAGATCGCCAAGCCGCGGCGCACCTACGACGTGATCGTCGACGCGCTTTTCGGCACCGGTTTGACGCGGCCGCTCGAAGGCGTGTTTCTGAAAGTCATCGAACACCTCGCCATGCTCAAGCAGGCGCGCGAACGTGCCGGCGGCACGCGGCCGTTGGTGCTTTCGATCGACATTCCTTCCGGACTCAACGCCGACAAAGCGGAACCGATTGGACCAGCCGTGCGCAGCGACGTGACGGTGACGTTTACCGCGCCGAAGTCCGGGAACGTGCTGCCGCCCGCGAGTAACTTCGGCGGCGAACTGATCGTCGCGGATATCGGCTCGCCCGCTTCGTTGATTGCAGCGACGAAACCGTGGCTGTTTTTGATTGAAGCGGAAGACGTGCAACGTTGGCTCGTCAGTACTCGTTACACGCCGGAGTCTTACAAAAACACGCACGGTCACGTGCTGATTGCCGCCGGGTCGCGTGGCTATTCGGGCGCGGCGGCGTTGTGCGGGAATGCCGCGATGCGCAGTGGCGCAGGTTTAGTCACGGTTGCGACGCCGAGTTCCGCGCAGCCGCTCGTCGCGACTCGCGCGATGCCGGAGGTGATGACGACCGCGCTGGCTGAAACTGATCGCGGTGCGGCGAGTGATGAAGGCGTCGATCATTTCCTGGATCTGGCGGCGAAAGCGACTGTTGTTGCGATTGGACCGGGGCTGACGTCGGATGACGAACGCACGCGTAGGTTTGTGCGTGAGATCGTGAAGCGCCGCTCGCGGCCGTGTGTGATCGATGCCGACGGGTTGAACTGTCTCGCGCCGTGGCCTGCTGAGTTGCAAGGGTCTGAGGCGCAGCCGTTGATTTTGACGCCGCACCCGGGCGAGATGCTTCGACTGCTGGGAACAAACGAGCGGTCAGCGCTGACCGACCGTCCATCCGCCGCACGTGACTTCGCCACTGCACATAAAGTCATTCTCGTTTTGAAAGGTTCACGTCCGATCGTCGCGGCGCCCGATGGACGCGTCTTCATCAACCCGACCGGCAACGCCGGACTCGGCACCGCCGGGTCGGGCGACACGTTAACTGGTTTAATCTCCGGCTTTCTCGCCCAGGCTTATGGCACGCTTCGCGACGACGCTGATCCGCTTGCTGCAACGATCGCCGCGCTCTACGCCGGCGGTCTAGCCGGCGATCTCGCCGCACAGAGACTCGGCATGCGCACGATGGTGGCGTCCGATATTCGTGAACACTTCAGCGCAGCCATTCGCCAACTCGATCCGGAGGGAGAACAACCGTAGCTCTTATCGCCACAAAGAGGCAAGCTTACCTAAAATTATGAACAACGAGTTCATCAGTTCCTCTCCCGAGGAGACTTTCAACTACGGTTATCGAATAGGCGAGCGGCTCGAAGGCGGTGAAGTTCTGTTACTGAGCGGCCCACTCGGCGCGGGCAAAACGATCTTTGTAAAGGGCCTCTGCGCGGCACTCGGTATCGACGAGGAAGACGTCACCAGCCCTTCATTCACCCTCGTGAATCCCTACGCCGGACGTCTTCAGCTCTACCACATCGATCTCTATCGTCTGGACGAAGGCGCGAGCGCCGCCCACGCCGTCGACCTTGACGAACTCCTCTCCGACGAACGCGCGGTCATCGTCATCGAGTGGGCGGAACGCATGGGCCCCTACCCCCTCCCCCCAAACGTCTACCGCATCTCCCTCACCGGCGACGGCGACTCCCACCGCCACATCCGCGTCGCGCGTGTGGTAACATCATAAGCCTTTGACGGATTGCAGAATTTACAAGATTTCACTCAACCAAAGTGTCTTCTTCTTGTGAATCCTGACATCCTGTCTAAAACATTAAGGAGAACTTGGAATGCCGTACCCTGAAATGATGATTCGTCCGATGCGTGAGGATTTGACGCGTTTGGGCGTGGAAGAGTTGAAAACTGCCGAGGCGGTTGATGAAACGGTCAAGAACAGCACAGGCACTTTAATGGTCGTCGTGAATTCGATCTGTGGTTGTGCTGCTGGCAAGGCGCGCCCCGGTGTGGCGCTTGCGCTACAGCACGACGTGAAGCCGGATAAGGTTGCGACGGTGTTCGCCGGCGCGGATATCGAAGCCACCGAACGCGCGCGGAGCTACTTCACCGGTTATAGTCCATCATCGCCCTCAATCGCGCTTCTCAAAGACGGCGAGTTGGTTTATATGCTGGAGCGTTATCAGATCGAAGGCCGCGACGCCACTCAGATCGCCGGAGAACTCAGGAAGGCGTTTGACGAGCACTGCGCGGCATAGCTGGTATGAATAATCCATCGACGTTGTCGGTGGATTGTTCAGTTTACCTGCCTAACAACCTCATCACCTCCGAATGCAGCAGCACCACATCCGGTGACTGCTGCAACGCGAGAAAGTAGTTCTTCTGAAACTGCGTGCCCGTTTCGGCCGGCGCAAGCAGCGCCTTCGCGCGCTCCATCAATGCCTTCGCGTCCTCATCGGTCTTCGGATGCTCCGTGTCGCGTGTGTCAAGTGATTCATCAATCTGCACAATGAGCTCCGACAACCGGTGCAACCAATCAAACCACGGATCCTTCAACACCAACTGCAAAAACTCATAACTATTCCCAATCGGGCCGCGCGCTCGCTCATAATCCCGGCGCTCCAACTCGAGCAACAGTTTGTGTAGCCGCAACAGCCCATGCCGTAGTTCCTTCAACGCATCACGCGTAAGCTCCGACGCCCGTTCGTTACCCATAAATCCCCCTGTTGCCCCCAAGTATATCCGAAGGACCGCTATGCTATGATCCCGCCGATGCCCAGCGCCATCTCCCTCAACACTCCAATTGAGGATCTTCACAACTTCCGCATCGCGCGCCTGGGAGATCAACTCTCGCACAAACTCGCGCTCGCGCTTGCATCATACACAAACAAACGAAACGCCGCGGACGTCACCGTTGAAGATTTACTCAACTACTTGCCGATGCGTTACGAAGATCGTTCGCATCCAGCAGCGATCCGAGATCTTGCCGACGGCCTCGAAGCTTCGCTGGAGTTGATCGTGCATCGCGCGCACGGTTACGAAGTCAGAAAAGGATTCGGCCGAGGCGCGCGGCTCTTCATCTTTGAAGTAAAAGCTTACGACGCCGCGCGCACCGGGCCAGAAGTGATCGTCTGGTGGTTCGTCTCGGGCCGGCGCGCGTACGAGATCGTCCAGTACTACACAAAGAAACTCGTCGCCGGAACGCGTTTCATCACGTTCGGCCGCTGGGACTGGAACGCTAAAAAGAGCACTTACAAGCTCCAACTTCATCGCCCCGCCGACGAACTCGAAACCCTCCCCTCACCCGAACAGCAAACACTGACAACGGAAGAAGAGATTGGCCCTGAGCAGTCGGAAGAAAACGTTTCGGATCCGGCGCTTGCGCTGATTCACGTCGGCCGCCGCGTGCCTGTCTATCGAAAGCTTGGTCCATTTAACTCGAAACGCGTCCGCGAGATCGTGCACGCCGTTCTGGCGACGCTCGATCCACAAACAGTCGAAGAAACACTTCCCGACGATCTTTTAAAACGCATCAAACTAATCCCTCGCACCCGCGCGCTAAACGAAATTCACTTTCCCCCGCCCGACGTCTCGATGCAAGACTACGAACTCGCGCAAAGCCCGGCACACAAGCGCATGATCTTCGAAGACTTCTTCTGGGTCACGTTTGCACTCGGCCTCAAACGTGGGCGGCGTGCCAAGGAATCGAAAACGGCACCGTTGCGCATCGACAAGACGTTATACAACCGGATCGCCACAGTGCTGCCGTTTAAGTTGACGGAAGCACAACGCCGCGTCACAAAAGAGATCTTCAACGACTTGAAATCCACGGCGCCGATGAATCGCCTGTTGCAAGGCGATGTCGGCAGCGGCAAAACGATCGTCGCACTGATCGCCATGGTCGCGGCGATGGAAAACGATCTGCAAACAGCCCTCATGGCGCCAACCGAAATCCTCGCCGAACAACACGCGCGAAACATCAAACGACTGCTCGCGAAGACACCTTATCGCGTCGAATTGCTTACCGGTTCACTTCGCGCCGCACAAAAGCGAGAACTCCGCACCGCATTAAAAGCCGGCGAAATACACGCTCTTGTCGGCACGCACGCTTTGGTCCAGGAAGGCGTCGTGTTCGACAAGCTCGGTCTCGCGGTGATCGACGAACAGCATCGTTTCGGCGTCATGCAACGCGCGGAATTGCGCGCACGCGGCTTCAATCCCGACGTGCTAGTCATGACGGCGACACCGATTCCGCGTTCGCTCGCGATGACTGTTTACGGTGACCTCGACGTGTCGGTGATCGATCAGATGCCACCCGGCCGAACGCCGATCGAAACAATGGTGGCCGGCGAAGATCAGCGCCAGGATGTGAAGCGCATGATCTCGCGTGAAGTGAAAGCCGGACATCAGGTCTACGTGGTTTATCCGCTGGTCGAAGAATCAGAGAAGATGGATCTGAAAGACGCAACGCGCCGTTACGAATACCTGCGCGACATCGTCTTTCCGCGGCTCCCGGTCGGCTTGCTGCACGGCAAGATGAAACCGGCGGAGAAAGAAGAGGTGATGAAAGCGTTTGTCGCCGGTGAGATCAAAATCCTTGTTTCGACGACGGTGATCGAAGTCGGAGTTGACGTGCCGAATGCGTCGGTGATGATCGTGGAGCACGCGGAGCGTTTCGGACTCTCGCAACTGCATCAGTTGCGAGGCCGCGTGGGCCGCGGCGCGAAAAAGAGTTACTGCGTGTTGTTAACGAGTGACAAAAAGACCGCGGTTGCTGAGGAACGTCTCGGCATCATGGCGAAAACGACCGACGGGTTTGTCATCGCGGAAAAGGATCTCGAAATCCGTGGACCAGGCGAACTGCTCGGCACGAGGCAGTCAGGTTTGCCCGAGTTTCGGATCGGGAATATCGTGCGCGACAGATTATTGCTGGAGAGCGCAAAGCGCGAAGCCGAATCTTATTTGAACAGGGAGAAGTCTGCGGTGACCGCGAAACTGATCGCGCGCATCACACGCGACACGCGGTTTGGGCTGGCCGCGATTGGATAATTTATGCGCGTGATTGCCGGAGCGTTTAAGGGAAGGAATTTGAAGAGCCCGCCGTCGATGCAGGTACGGCCGACTTCTGATCGACTACGCGAAACGCTCTTCAACGTGATCGCCGCTCATGTTCCCGACGCACGATTTTTAGACCTCTGCGCCGGCTCAGGTGCGGTCGGAATCGAGGCACTCTCGCGTGGCGCCGCGCACGCAACGTTCGTCGACCGGTCGCGCCGAAGTTGCCAGTTGATCGAATCGAACCTTGAATTGTGCCGCGTGCCCGAGGAACAACGAGACATCTACTGCGCCGAAGCCGCCGAGTTTCTCAAACAGAACCAGGAAAACCCGTGGGACATCATCTTTCTCGATCCGCCTTACAAAGAAAACTACCTCCGCATACTGGAGATCCTAGGCTCCTCTAAACTGCTAACCAACGACGGCCTCCTGATCGTCGAGCACCACCACAAGACAGCTCTGCCCGACACAATCGGTCACCTGACCCGCACGCGCATCCTGAAACAAGGCGATTCCGCGTTGAGCTTCTACCTTTGCTAAAATCAAATCCGTGTTATCCGTGTTCATCTGTGGCTTATGTTAGTACTTGGTATCGAAACCTCCTGCGATGAAACTGCGGCCGCGCTCGTGCGCGACGGCCGCGAAATCCTGTCGTCAGTGATCTCTTCGCAGGTTCCCATTCACAAACGCTTCGGCGGCGTCGTCCCCGAACTCGCCTCGCGCGAACACCTCGACAAGATCGTGCCCGTGGTCAACGAAGCTTTCGAACGCGCCGGTCTAACGCCACGCGATGTCGACGGTATCGCGGTGACTGCCGGTCCCGGCCTTGTTGGATCGTTGCTGGTCGGCGTGTCGTACGCGAAGGCGATGGCTTACGCGTTGAACAAACCGTTCGTCGGCGTGAACCACATCGAGGGTCACATCTATTCGGTGGCGTTTGAGAATCCGCCGATCGAATACCCGGCCGAGGCGTTGATCGTCTCCGGCGGGCACACAAACATCTTCTTAATTCCCGAACCCGGAAAGTACAAAGTTCTTTCGCGCACGCGCGACGACGCGGCTGGTGAGGCGTTCGACAAAATCGCGAAGCTGCTCGGGCTCGGTTATCCCGGCGGACCAATCATCGAGCGGCTCGCGCGCGAAGGCGATCCGCACGCTGTGCCGTTCTCGCTGCCACGCATGGGCGACGGCTTACCAGATTTCAGTTTTAGCGGCTTGAAAACCGCGGTCACGAAGCACGTGCGGGAGAGCGGACTCGCACCGGTTGAAAACGGCGGTGAGCCGTCGCAGCCGATCAAGGACCTTGCTGCGAGCTTCCAACACACTGTCGTTCAATCTTTGGTGAAAACGATGGAGCGCGTGGCGGAAGATAACTATCCGAAGACCCTGATCATCGCGGGTGGCGTCGCGTGCAACGGCAAACTGCGCCAAGTGGCGAAGGAGATGGCCACGCGTCTCGATCTTCCGGTCTACTTCCCTTCACCGCATCTCTCAACCGACAACGCCGCCATGATCGCCGCCGCAGGCACCGTGAAGCTCGGCGCCGGGGAGCGCAGCTCCCTCGACCTGAACGCCGACGTCACATTACGTCTCCAAAACATGGACCTCGCTGAAGAGGCCGCCAAACGCGCCGGCGTCCGCTACCGTCTCTGAACAAAGTCACAAAGAAGCACAAGAGGCAAAAAGCACAAGAGAGAAAAATCAGTTACGTCAACTGACTTAAACCTTCTTGTGCCTCTTGTGCTTTTTGTGCTTCTTTGTGGCTTGTCTTGATCTCGTCACGCGAGATCTAGGTTAGCTTTATCAACCCTCGATGGTGCTCATCGCGGTGACGGCGCGTTTTTCGTACGCCGCAATGGTCGCGATGTTTTTCTTCTCCACCTCCGTCAGGTTCGCTTCCGTGAAGTCAGGGTCCGCTTTGTACCAGGCGAAACTGGAGAAGTAGGTCTGGAGCCACGGCTCCTTGAACACCTTGCCGTGACGCGCATAAATCTCCTGCCGCATCTGGCTCGCGTCTTCGATAAACAAACCTTCCAAAAGCGCACGCGCGATCGGTTTCGTGCTCAACTCCTCGTGGATCCGGTTCTCATACTTGACGATCGTTTCGACGTTGAGCTTGTCGTTGCCGGATAGCTCTTCGTCCTTGAAATTCTCTTGGGGCGCGTACCAGGGCTGCGTGTAGAAATACTGCTGCAACCATTCGGCGCGAAACATCCGGCCGTGACGCGCGTAAATCTCGTTTCGCAACAAACGCAACTCGTGCAAACTCAAACCCTGCAACATCTGCTGAGAGATCGTCTTGTTCTCGAAGAACTCCATGTCGCCAGGCAACAGCGCCACGCGGCGCTGTTTCTTCTGCGCACCGCTCAGCACTTCGAGGTTCTTGCGCTCGACGACTGAAAGTTTCTTTGCGTTGTAATTCTCGCTCGGAAAGTACCAGTAACGTTCTTCGAAATACGTCTGCAACCACGGCTCGTCGTCGAAACGCTTGCCGTGAATCGCTTCCACTTCCGCCAGCAACACTTTCCACTCAGCACCGCTGTGTTTTCCGAGTTTGCGAGCGGGAATCGCGCGGTCGCGCCAGTAACGCATGTCGCCCGGCTGGATCGTCTCGTGCTTCGCGGCTTCGGCGATGCGGATCACGTCGAGATTGCGACGCTCAGTGTCGTTGAGCATCGAGTTCTTGAATTCGTCGTTCGGCTTGTACCACGACTGCTCTTCAAGAAACGACTTGATCTCGGCGTCTTTGAAAACGCGTCCATGACGACCAAACACCAACCCGCGCAGAAACTTCAACTCATAAAGCTCGAGGTCCTGGACCTGCGCTTGTTTGATCGCGTTGTTGCGGAAGTCGAAATCCTTCCACTTCGCCATGATGTCTTGTGCATTTGCTGTGAGGGAAAGAACCAGGACCAACGCGCACAGCGAGAACGCCATGCGGAACTGCCGGGGAACCGAACTCATAAATTCCTCCAAACGGAATTAGCCAAAAATGTCGCGCACTTTGTCGACCAGCCCCTTGTCTTCGAGGTCTTTGTTTTCGACTTCGGCCAACTGCTCCAGCAGTTTTCGCTGTTCTCTGGTCAACGACGTCGGCGTCATCACGGTCACTGAAACAAAGAGAT
>DATEHX010000240.1:0-5987 GCA_035279345.1 Pyrinomonadaceae bacterium
GAAACGCCCAAAGTCTTCGCCTGATCGCGGCGGATGTCGATGTTCAGGTTCGGCGTGTGGCTGTAGTAATCGGATGAGACGCTGAGGAAGCCGGGGTACGTCATCATCTTGCCCATCAGTTTCTGACCTACGTCATAAACCTGATTCGGGTCTGCGCCGGAAACAGTGAATGCATACTGTCCCTGTTGCTGGCTCGTTACGCCGGTGCTGATCTCGAGCACCGGGAATGGACGCAGGAACGTCATCAAGCCCGGAATCGTGTTCAGCTTGCCCATCATCTCCGCCGTGACTTCGTCGATCGGACGGCGTCCTTCCGGAGCGCCAATGAACGTGAACGTGATGCCCTGGTTCGAAGCCAGAAATCCGGTCGCGCCGGTCATCGTGAAGTCAGTCACAACGTTCGGATCGGCGTGCAACATTTCGTCGACGCGATTCTGATACTCGCGCATCTGCTTCGGCGACGAACCTTCTTTCGCGATGAACGCGCCGAAGATCACACCGCTGTCTCCCGGCGGGAGAAACGTTTTGGGAATGATCGTGAACAGGTAAATCGTGCCGGCGAGACAGACGACCCAGATGACCAGCGAGATCCAGCGATGCCGCAGGAACCACCAGAGCGATCCACCGTAAAGATTCAGGATATGGTGCTCGATGCCGCCGATGACGCGTTCCATCCACGTCTTTTTCGATCCCTCACCGCGTCCGCTCAACATGCGCGCGCACATCAACGGAGTGAGCGTCAGCGAAACCAGACCCGATGCCAGAATCGCGATCACGATCGTGATGGCAAACTCGCGAAAGATTCGTCCGACGAGCCCGGTCATGAACACGAGCGGAATGAACACGGCCGCCAACGAGATCGTCATCGACATGATCGTGAAGCTGATCTCTTTGGCGCTGTTGATGGCGGCTTCAAACGGTTGCTCGCCGCGTTCCATGCGGCGCACCGTGTTTTCGAGAAAGACGATCGCGTCGTCAACCAGAAATCCGATCGCGAGCGTCAACGCCATCAACGAAAGATTGTCGAGACTGTAGCCCAACCCGCGCATCGCGATGAACGTGATCAGCAACGACAGCGGCAGGGCGACGACCGGTATGAGCGTGTCCGTCACACGGCCGAGAAACGCAAAGATCACGATCACCACCAGCACGAACGCGATCACCAGCGTCACCTGTACGTCCGCAACCGAGTGAACGATGCTCTGCGACCGATCGTAAATCGGCATGATGAAGATCGAGCCGGGCAGTTCCTGGCTGATCACCGGCAACGTCTCATAAATCGACTTCGAAACGTCCACCGCGTTGGCGCCCGCGCGACGGCTCACGGCGACGATCACTGTGGCCGCGGGAACCGTGCGTCCGCGCACCCAAAAGCGCATGTTTACGCGCTCGTCCTGCACCGAGTCTTTAACGGTGGCGACGTCGCGCAAGTAGATCGGAGCGTTGTTTGTGCCACCGACGATCAGGTTGCTGTACTGATCAGCAGTTTCGAGTTGGCCTTGTGGTCTGAGTATCGCCGTGCCGGTTGAACTGTCTAACTGGCCCGCGCCGGTGTAACTCGTGCCGTTCTTGATCGCGTTGTTAAGGTCGTCGATCGAAATGTCGCGCGCCCACATCGCCGCCGGGTTCGCCTTGATGCGGATCGCCGATTTAGTGCCATAAACATTGACCTGCGACACGCCGGGAAGAATGCTGAGACGCTGGCCCACGTTGGTGCTGGCGTAGTCGTAAAGCTGTCCGGGCGTGACCGAATCGCTGGTCATCGCGATGTACATCAGCGGCTGATCGTTCGGGTTCGACTTCGAATAAGTCGGTGGCGAAGGAAGATCGGAGGGCAAACTTCCGGTCGCTTGCGAGATCGCCGTCTGCACGTCAGTCGCGGCCGCGTCGATGTTTTTGTCGAGCGCGAATTGCAGAGTAAAAGTCGCAACGCCCTGCGTACTCGACGACGTCACGACTTCCAGTCCGTTGATCTGCATGAACTGGCGTTCGAGCGGCGTGGCGATGTTGTTGGCGATCGTGTCGGGACTCGCGCCGGGATAACCGACTGTGACCTGAATCACCGGATAGTCAACTACCGGGAGATCGTTGACCGGCAGTTGCCAGTAACTCATAACGCCGAACAGGATCACTGACAGCGTTAACACCGCGGTCATTACCGGCCGCCGAATGAATGGTTCTGACAGATTCATAGCTTTACTTCAACAGTATGAGCGCCACAAAGAGACACAAGAATTCTGCCAACATGCTTATGGCTTCTGTGCTTTTTTGTGACTCATGACTTCGATCCGTCTCCGGCGACTGCCGGGCTGTTTGCTTCGCGCGGTTGTTCGACCGCCACCTTGCCGTTGGGTGTGACGCCGAGTTGTCCGTCAGTCACCACGCGCTCGCCGGCTTGAACGCCTTTTTCAACCACGATCAGATCGCCCTGACGTTGGCCTAACGTGACGGAGCGTTGTTCGGCGGTCGAGTCGGGTTTAACTACGTAAACGTAAGATCCGTTTGCCGACATCTGCGGAGCGGACACCGGAACCAGCACCGCGCTCTGCACGGTGTCCAAAACAAGACGCACGTTCACGAAGCGTCCGGGCCAGAAACGATGGTCCGGATTCGGCAGCGTGGCGCGCAGTGTTACCTGGCCCGTTTCGTTTTGGACCGCGTTGTCGACGAACGTGAGTTGGCCCAACATCGGATCGTCCGCTGCGTCCGGAATGCGAACTTCCGCTTTCAACGTGCCGGCGCGCATCTGCTGTTGCACCGCGCTGAGATTGCCTTGCGAAATCGTGAAATCGGCGTAGATCGGGTCGAGCCTCTCGATCACCAGCAAAGCGTTGCTCAGAACCGTGCCGTTCGATTCTGCACTGCCTGAGCCACCGGGATTGACGACGTTTCCGATGTCGACGAGTCGTTGCCCTGCCCGCCCATCGATCGGCGAATGGATGTAGCAGTAACTGAGTTGCACTTTCGCCGTTTCGATTGCGGCGTTGTCAACTTTCATGGTCTCGTCGGCGCTGCGCACTGCGGCGCGGGCGGCCTCGGTGTTTGCTTTGAGCGTGTCGTAATCGGCGCGGAGTTGTTGATACTGTTCGCTCGCTACGACACCTTGCTCGACGAGGGTGCTATATCTTTGGACTTGCGTCAGGCCCCACTTTTCACGAGCCACCTCGCGCGCCAGATTGGCTTCGGCCTGTTTCTTGAGTGCGCCATCGCGGGCCAGGTTCGCCTGCGCTTGTTTGAGATTCGCTTCAAACGGACGCGGGTCGATTGTAAAAAGAAGTTGGCCCTTTCTGACGTTGGCGCCGTCGGCGAAGTGAATCTGCATGATTCGGCCCGACACTTGGGGCTGAATCGCGACGGTCTCGCGCGCGACGATCTTGCCGAGCGCGTCGAGATAGCTGGACACATCCTGCGTCACGGCGGAGGCGGTTTTCACCGGCGCCGGGGGACGTTCAAAATTCTGCTGAGCTTTGTTTACGCAGCCTGCGAGGGAAGAGACAAACCCCGTGATCAGGAGTGCAATTCCCAGACGATAAGACAAGCTCTGCTCGCGTTTCATACAAATAGTTTTCCTTAGCTCATCCATCTACTTGGACAACTGAAGTTTTTTCGGGTTGAGTTGGGTACGACGGCACGCTCGCATTTGTTGCGCCGCGCCTGCCGGGGTCATTCGCGCACGGGCGTATGCGCCTGCCCGTGACATTGTGCCATTTTGCGCGCCCTATCGAAAATGCCCGCGCTGGCACCGCCCGGCCTGCCCATAGTTCCTTGTTGCCCAGAAGACGCCAATAATACGCCGTCCCGCGCCGGCGGCGTGTTAATTACACGTAAAAAGTTGTTAAGAATTGTGAACCTTAGCCACAAGAGGCATGTCTGAGCGACTTAAGATAATTCGATTGGTTGAGCGGAGATTACTTGCGCAAGGGCGCGGAGGGCTTGGAGGGTTTCGCGGGAAGCGGGGGCGTCGATTTCTATCAAGGCCATCGCTTCGCCACCGCGTTCGCGGCGGCCGAGATGGAAGCGGCTGATGTTCACGCCGCGTTCGCCAAGAATTGTGCCGACTTGTCCGATCACGCCGGGGACGTCGTTGTTGCGCATCACCAGCATGTGGCCCTTCGGCGTGGCTTCTAGATAGAAGCCGTCGATCTCGGTGATGCGGCCTTCACGCCGCTGTTCGCCGTAACCAAAAAGAGTTCCGGCGAGACTTCGCGTCGATTGCTCGGTCGTGATTTCGGTGCGGATCGCCGGCACCACATCGCCACTCGCGCGAACGTAAGTCGTCGTGACTTTGATACCCCGCTCTTCAGCAATCAGGAACGCGTTGACGACGTTCACACGCGCGCTGACGTCGCGCAGCAGTCCGGCGAGAAACGCACGCGTCACTGGTGTCGCATCGACTTCGACAATCTCACCCGCAAACTCAAGGCGCACTTCGCTCACGGGTTTGTCGACCAGTTGCGCCTGAAAACGTCCGAGACTCTCTCCTAAAGAAACATAAGGCTGAAGAATACTCAGCTCTTTCATTCCCAACGTGGGCACGTTTACTGCTCCCCGCAACGCGCCGGTCAATAAGAAGTCGCGCATCTGCTCGGCAACGGTGAACGCGACGCCTTCCTGCGCCTCCGTCGTCGACGCGCCGAGGTGCGGCGTGACGATCACCTGGTCCAATTTCAACAACGGATGCTCGCTCGACGGCGGTTCCTGACCAAAGACATCGAGCGCCGCACCCGCGATCGTTCCGTTCGCGATCGCTTCGTAGAGCGCGTCTTCATCGACCAATCCGCCGCGCGCGCAATTGATGATTCGCGCGCCATGCTTCATCGTCGCCAACACCTCGCGATTAATCAGCCCGCGAGTTTCGGCGGTCAGCGGCGTGTGGACGGTCAGGAAATCGGCGCGTGTGTAAACCTCTTCCAACGGCGCGAGCTCAATCTCCAGATCGCGCGCCTGTTCGGGCGCGATGAACGGATCGTAAGCAACAATGAGCATGCCCATCGCGCGTGCCCGCGAAGCAACAACACGACCAATGCGTCCCAAGCCGATAATGCCGAGAGTCTTGCTTTGAAGCTCAACGCCAATGAACTTCTTTCGTTCCCAACGTCCCGCTTTCAAACTGCTGTTCGCCTGTGGAATCGAGCGCGCGAGCGAGATCAACAAAGCAATCGTGTGTTCGGCGGTCGTGATCGTATTGCCGTCGGGCGCGTTCATCACCACGATGCCGCGTATCGTTGCTGCCGGCACGTCGATGTTGTCGACGCCGACGCCGGCGCGCCCGATCACTCGCAAACTATTCACACCAGCCAACAAATCCGCGGTTACTTTTGTTTCACTGCGAACGATCAGCCCCTCACAATCCTGCAACGCCTGGACCAGCGCCGGACCAGTCAGACCGGTTTGCTTTTCAACACTAAAACCAGCCGCGCGCAACGGTTCGAGCCCGCTGTCGCTCACATCGTCAGCTACAAAAACCTTCATCGACATTTTCTGCTGCTTTTACACACTCCCGCGAGGATCTAAATGCTTGCCAGTAAAAAGGCCGTATGGTAACAGATACCGCGCGAAGGAGATAACTGATGGAAATTCTCGTTTATCGGAACGGTCAGCAGAGAATCAACGAAGGGTTCACGGTGGAGCAGCTTCCGGAACTCTTGCAGGACCCGGGCGCCGTCATCTGGGTCGACATGGAACAACCGACCGAAGTCGACGAACGCGTGCTACTCGACGTCTTCAAATTCCATCCACTGACTGTCGAAGATTGCCGTGAGAACCGCCATTATCCGAAGGTCGAAGAGTTTCCCGGCTATATCTACTTCATCGTTCACGGCGTGCGCGCCGACACGAGTCCGGATCGCTTTAACACGATCGAGTTAGACGGTTTTCTTGGTAAGAACTACGTCATCACTTACCATCACGACTTCTTCCGCAGCATCGCTAACGTCAAACAACTCCTGCGCACGAGCCCGATCGCCTGTCAGCGTGGACCAGCGTTT
>DATEHX010000241.1:0-25310 GCA_035279345.1 Pyrinomonadaceae bacterium
GTTCGTGCCGGCGAGGCGTTGATGGACGGCCCGCTCAATCCGCACGACATCTTGCGCGTGTTGGGTATGAGCCGCTTGCAGGAATACCTCGTGAACGAAATTCAAGAGGTCTATCGCTTGCAGGGCGTGAACATCAACGACAAGCACATCGAAGTGATTGTTCGCCAGATGTTGCGCTGGGTGAAGATCAAGGAAGTCGGCGACACCGAATTTCTGCTCGAAGAGCAGGTCGATCGTTTCCGCTTCCAGGACGAGAACGAGCGCGTGAGACAAGAGGACGGCGAAGTCGCACAGGCCGAACCGCTGTTGCTCGGAATCACGAAGGCTTCGCTCTCGACCGACTCCTTCATTTCAGCGGCGTCGTTCCAGGAGACCACGCGCGTGTTGACCGAAGCGGCGATTTCCGGCCGCGTCGATTACCTGCGTGGATTGAAAGAGAACGTGATCATGGGTCGATTGATTCCGGCTGGAACAGGCATGGAATACTATCGGAACGTCGATATCGAACGCGACGAATCCATCGATCAGGCGCGCGAGCGCGACCTCGAGGAGTTTCCGGATATCGTCGGCGGTCACGACATCGTGTTGCCGTCGCGCGAACCGTTAGTCGTCTCGGCTACTCCGGTTGCTGAGGGCGACGGCGCTTCCGCTCCTGCTCCCGAAGAGGAGTCGTAAACTCCGTGTTCAGGCTTTCCGTGGCTGGCTGAAGAGTTAGCCACGGAAAGTTTTTCTTTCCTCACAGTCTTCACCAACAATTCTCAAACGCGTGTAAATTATTGAGCGACGTCGTCGAAGCCGCTACGGCGTGTGGAGTACGAGGAAACTCCGCCTGATTGCAATCGCTCGCAGTGCTTGCAAATGGTCTTGTTCGAAGGCACGCTCTCAACGAGTTGAAGATTACCTGGCAGTTTCGCTTCCAGCGGAATGCGGCTGATGCGCAGTCCACACAAGGTGTGATTGCCGCCTGGCTGCACCAGGTGATAGATGCTGTTGAGAAGTTTAGTCGCGTACATCGTATGTATGTACCAGCAACCTGAGTGCCGCTTGTTTTGCGTGATGAACTCCAAACAAATTCAGAATCTCCCAGGTGCACGTAAGGCCGCGATGCCCGAGTTTGTCTCGCCGCAATTGGCGACACTCGTCAAAGAAGCGCCGATAGGTGACGAGTGGCTTCATGAGTTGAAGTTCGACGGTTATCGTTTGTTGTCTCATGTGCAACGTGGCCATGTACGGTTATGGACCAGAAATCAGAAAGACTGGACTGAAAAGTTTCCAGGCATCGTGAAGGCGTTGAAGTCGTTGAAGGTGCAGAGCGCGATACTCGATGCGGAAGTGGTAGCGATGGACTCGTCGGGCCGCAGCAGTTTTCAGATGCTGCAAAACGCGATTCACAAGACGGCGGGGAAGGGGCTGGTCCTGGAAGTTTTCGATGTGATTTATCTCGATGGATTCAGTCTGACGCGAACGCCGCTGGTGGAGCGCAAGCGGGTGCTTGAAGAGTTGATGTCAACGGTGAAGGGTGATCGCGTCCTGCGTTACAGCGATCACGTTGAAGGAAACGGGCCGAAGTTTTTGAAGCAGGCGTGTGATTTCGGCATTGAAGGAATCGTTTCGAAACTGGCGAACTCGTTGTATGAGTCGACGCGCAGTCACAGTTGGCAGAAGGTGAAGTGTCTGAAGCGGCAGGAGTTTGTGATTGCGGGTTACACGTTGTCAGATAAGGGTTTACCGTTTAGTTCGCTCGTGTTGGGTGTTTATGAGAAGGGCAAACTGATCTACGCCGGGCGTGTCGGAACGGGATTCAGCAACAAGCTGCGTGTGGAGTTAAAAAAGACTCTGGACCGTCTGGCGCGGCCGACAAAACCCTTTGCCGTGATCCCGAAAGATCCTGATCTCCGGCGTGCGGTGTGGATTGAACCGAAGCTTGTGGGCGAGGTTGCATTCGCCGAGTGGACCGACGAAAACGTTATTCGTCATCCGTCGTTTCAGGGCATGCGTGAGGACAAAAAGGCCACTGAAGTTATCCGCGAGAATCCCGCTTAACGTAGAGGTACCGCTTCTCTGACCCTGGGATCAGGAAGCGTTCTGCATCCAGCAGTTTTTCTCCGCCAAACAACAACAGCGTCGCTCCGTCCGGTGCCCAGTCAAGCAGAACAGGGATTTTACGGATGAACTGGTCCAGCGCGCGCGATGTCACGAATTGAACATCAGGCGTTTCAATATCTTCAAAACGCCGCGCGATGATCGTGGCTTTTCGCCCGACCTCCTTCAGCGCCTCACGCAAAAACACTGCTTTCTTCTGTGACGACTCGATCAGTGTCGCCTCTAAATCAGGACGCGCGACGAGGCAGGGAATGATCGGCAAGCCCCCGCCGGAGCCGATGTCTGCTATCTTTGCTCCGTGCGGCAAGTGTTCCAACAGCATCAACGACTCGAGCACGTGCCGCGTCGCAAACTCTTCCGGCGAACAGGGCGCCACCAGATGCAGACGATCGTTCCAGCGAGTGAGTAAACTGTAGTAAATCCCCAGCCTCGTGACCGTGTCTGACGAGAGGGGAAAATCAAACGTGCGCCAGTTCGCCAGCAGAGCATTTCTGAATCGTTCTAGTTCGTCCGGCATGATCAACCTGAAACAGAAGCATAGACCATGATTGACGATTTTGTTGAGCAGCATAAGCTGCTCGGAAAAGCTGTTCCCGAAATCATCAACGCTTACGCCGCCGCTTTGGACACGCGCCGCGTAACTCCAGCCGCCACGCCCGCGGACCTGGAAAAGTTGTTTGACGAACCGTTTCCGGAAAAGGGAATCGCGATTGACGACATCCTGCGCCGGTTTCGTGAGGACGTCGAGCCGAACGCGATGGGCGTTCCGAGTCCGAAATATTTCGGCCAGTTCAACCCGACGCCGCTGCCGATCGGCGTCTGGGCCGATGCTTTGTCTTCGCTGTTGAACCAGAACGCCGGTGCGTGGCGTAATGGGCCAACGTCGGCGATGATCGAAGCTCGTGTGATTCGTTGGTTGTGCGATCTGCTCGAGTACGGCCCGCGCAGCTTTGGCACGTTGGCGAGCGGTGGTTCGGAAGCGAATCTGATCGCTTTGAAGTGCGCGCGCGATCGCGTTGCGGAGACGATCAAGGACGACGGTGTGCGATCGGCCGCGAGCGATCTGGTTGTGTACGCTTCTGAACAGTGTCACTACTCGATCGACAAGAGCGTCGATCTTTTAGGTCTCGGGCGCGCGAGTCTGCGCAAGATCCCGACGGACGAGCGATTCCACATTCGCACCGATGTATTGCGCGAACAGATCGCGCGCGATCGTGCTAAAGGTCTTCTGCCCTGTTGCCTCGTGGGTATGGCCGGCACAACTTCAACGGGCGTGATCGATCCGCTCGAAGATTTGGCCGATATCGCGCGCGAAAGCGAGCTCTGGTATCACATCGACGCCGCGTATGGTGGTCCACTCGCCTTTTCGTCAAAACACAAAGAAAAGCTTCGCGGGATCGCGCTGGCTGATTCGATTACTTTCGATCCACACAAGTGGATGTTCGTGCCGTTTGCGTGTGGCGCGACGCTGGTGCGCGACGGCGGACGCGTGTTGCGAGATTCGTTCGACATGAGTCCGGAATACCTGAGCGAGGATCGCGGCGGCGCCGACGTGGAGTTTGATTTCTTTCGTTATGGGCAGATGGGCACGCGCCGTTTCAATTCGTTGAAGCTTTGGATGGCGCTGAAGTTCATGGGCCGTGAGGGTTACGCGCAGACGGTTGAACGGCACATCGATCTCACGAACTACCTCGCTTCACAACTCGACCGTCTGCAAGGCTTCCAACGCGTCGGCGAAGTCGAAACCGCGGTCTGTTGTTTTCGTTACCTGCCGGACGCCGTTTCGCGCCTGGACGGCATCGAACAGGATCGAGTGCAGCAGCAAGTACAGCAATCAATCGAACGCAGCGGTGAAGCATGGCTCACAACCACGGTCCTGCACGGACGCCGCGCGATGCGCGTGAACATCAACAGTTTCCTGACCGAACAGCGCCACGTCGACGTCTTGTTATCAGCGCTCCAACACGCAATCTCGACACTATGAAACTCCTAAAATTGGTTTTTCTATTGCTCTTGATCGCCGCGCCTTGCGCGGCCCAAAAGTCGCTTCCTGCGATAAAGTCTCAAGCTGACGTTGATTTACTTTCCGTCACCTACGACGCCAACACACCTTACGCCCTCCCGCACCTGATCTTCGTAATCGATCGCAAAGACAACAACAAGATCTACTACGTCAACAAAAAGCGCTACAGCTTTCACAAAGATTTCGTCAACGGCACCTACCTCTCACTCGAACGCGGCCGCGAGTTCTTTCAAAACAACTATCTCAACCCTAACCGCCGCTTCATCCTCGGCACCATCGCCTACCAAACACCGGTGCGCCGTTGGACCTTCGAGTTTTGGGAAGGCGATCTGATCCCCTCAGACCAGATACAGCTCACTTACGACATCATCAACAAAACATTCTTCACGCCCGTCGCCTTCAAACCAAACTCTTTGCGGCAAGACGAAGCATCACAATCGCTGGCCGGCATGCAGCGCATACTCCAAAGCGACATCGCAAAGGAACAAGCGTATCAAGCACTAAATATCGCGAAAGGTCTCGGCCGCATCCACATCATCGACAAGCTCGACGATCACGTTGAAATCGGTTTCAACGAGATTCTGGTTTTAGATGAAGTTCCGGTCCAACTCCCACCCGTCGCCGGCATCATCACGTCGCAACCGTCAACACCGCTCTCGCACATCAACCTGCTCGCGAAAGGTTGGGGCATTCCCAACGCCTACATCAAAAACGCAAAGGAACTGTTCAAACAATACGACGGTTGGTGGGTTTCGTTTGAAACGTTGCGCGAGAATTACACCATCAAACGCGCCGGCATGGACCAACTGCGTGAGTACCAGCGGCGGCAGGCGCAACGGCTCGATGTGATGAAACCGCGTTTTAATTTGAACGAAACTCGTTTGCTCGACCTGGCCCAACAGCGCGCGCGAGCGAGTCTTGCTTTCGGGGGCAAGTCGGCAAATCTGGGCGAGGTGCTGAACGCGCGCCTGCCGTCGATCGTCGTTCCGCCCGGCTTCACGATCCCGTTTTACTACTACGACGAGTTCATCAAACGAAACAAACTCGACGACACGATCTTCGGTCTGCTCAACGATCAGAAGTTTGTGCACGATCCGGCTTACCGGCGCGAGCAACTTGTATCGCTCCGGCAAAAGATCGAAAGCGCGGAGTTTGATCCGGCATTGCGGCAGAAGGTCTTGCAGAAAGTCGCGAGTGAATACTCCGGCAAGGGCTTGTTCGTGCGCAGCTCTTCCAACTCAGAAGACCTGCCGAACTTTAGTGGCGCCGGGCTTTATACGACCGTGCCAAACGTTCGTGGCGATCAGGAGTTGATCGACGCGATCAAAAAGGTGTGGGCTTCGCTGTGGAACTTCGAGGCTTATGAAGCGCGTGAACGTGCGAGTGTGGACCATTCGAAAATCTTTATGGCGGTGCTGCTCCAGGAAGGCATCAACTCCGAAAGCTCGGGCGTGATGATCACCACCGACCCGTATGACCGCGAAAACAGCGGCGCCATCTACATCAGCGCGAAGCGTGGCTTGGGAATCAAAGTGGTCGAAGGCCAGCGCATCGCGGAACAGCTCATCTTTCGCCCGCGCACGAACGCGATTCAAGTCCTGACACGTTCTGCTGAAGACAGTTTGCTGACGTTTGACGAAAAAGGCGGCGTGAAGGAAGTCGCGATCACCGGCGACCGCGTCGTTCTCACTGACGACGTGATTCGCCGCCTCGTCCGCGCTGCCGCGTCGATCAAACGCGTCTTCGGCGCCCGCGATCAGGACATCGAATGGGCCTACATGAAGGGACAAATCTACATCGTCCAGTCGCGCCCGTTCATTGCCGGGGGATAAAACCAAAACTCCGAACCAGCCTATTGTCTTTTGTTTGGGAATGTAATATACAGCGCGCTGACTTACCCGTACTGTTTGAAACTGGTGGAGACCACTCGCTAATCCACCTCACGTAATCCCGTTCGCTTTATCACCTTACCCTCTAAAAAGGAGCGGGCCATGGGACTCTTCAATTCCACAATCCTCGAAGTAATTATCGGTCTGATTTTCGTGTACCTGTTGCTTTCTATCATGTGCACCGCGGCGAATGAGTGGGTCGCGGCCCTGACCAGGCGGCGCGGCGAAACGCTCAGGAGAGGCATCGCTCAATTGTTAGCTGGCCAGAACCTCGCACCCGCAGCGGCAGCTTCGGACGCTGCCAACAATCCGGGTGCGGCAAAGGATGCGCAAACACTCCTGGAGGCGTTCTACGAACACCCTCTCATCGCGAGTATGATTCACGATAAGAATCATCCGGCTTACTTGTCGCCACGTAATTTCAGCGCAACTCTTACTGACATCATCACCGGTGCAAACAAGGGCCGGCTGGTCTTCAAAGATGTAGTGGACGCGGTCGACAACTTGCCCGACGGGGAAGTGAAGCGAAGTTTGGCTGCCTTGCTCCGCCGCTCCGACGAGGACCTGGATAAAGCACGGTTTGCGATCGAGGGTTGGTTTAATGATGCGATGGATCGTGTCAGTGGCTGGTACAAACGCAGAACTCAGTTATGGACCATAATCCTTGCCGCGGTGCTGACGCTGGTAGCAAACGCCGACACGATTCAGATCGCGCGCAAGCTATGGACCGATCCCGTTTTGCGGTCGGCGGTCGTCGAGGAAGCGAAAGCAAGGGCTCAAAAGCCGCGGCCTACTGTTTCGGTCGAATATGAAAACGAAGACGATCCGACGAACCCGACCGTGACGCGAAACGAAGGCAATCAGGTGTCTGAACGAGAGCGCGATCTTTTAGGCCAACTAGTTGGGTGGCGTGGCGACTGGAGACAGAACTGGAGCTGGCTCACGCCGTTGGGATGGCTTCTTACAATCCTGGCAATCTCCATGGGTGCGCCATTCTGGTTCGACATGCTGAACAAAATCATGAACATACGTTTCGCCGGCAAATCACCGGACGAAAAAGCGAAGGTTCCGGAAAAGTCTGACTCTACCGTGCGCGCATAAGTGAAGGAGAACCGATGAACTTAATCAAGCGTCTACAAGTCTTTTTGCTGATTACTTGCTTACTTACCTTCTTCAGTATCTGCCGCGGGGAGATTACGGTCGCGCTAACCAAAGGCTTTGTGAACAAGTACAAAGACAAAGCCACGATCAGCACCACTTTTAATATCGACGAGCATCACGATTCTCCTAATCCGATTGGCAGCGGCTCTGACGATGGCGATATTCACATTGCCGGTCGCGATAACGTCGTCAAGTTACCAATGGTGGCCGAGATCATTAACGGCCTCAAGGAACCAAGCGCGCTGGATCTTCTTTTGAACAGTACCGCTGGCGAAGAGATTTCGCTGACCGGCGTATGGCGACTATGGTTTGAGCATCCAGGCCATGAGGATCAGGTTCAAGGTGAGACTGTTCCCAAACCGAAGAACACGAACCCGGATCACATTTTTGAGTTTCATCCAGTGACGAAGTTTGGCGGCATTGACGTTCTCAACTCGTTTGTTCCGATCGAAGATGAAGAGGCCGAGTTTAGAGGCTATCCGGCGGAAAAGGCTTTTAAGTCTTACGAGAACCGTCCCGCCACGATCACGAAATCAAACACCGCCATTATGATTACCAGCAACAAGGCTGCTTTCAATTACGCGGAATTTCAAATCAGGTTAGCCGGCAAACCAAAGGACATTGGCGACGGTTACATCGTTCTTGCCACCATTTACAATGCGAAAGCCAAAGCCAGCGACGATCCGGTTGTGGAAGAGAGCCGTCGCATGGTTTTTGTGAAAGGCAGCAAGCCCGCGGACGCAGTTAAAGACCTGAAGAAGGGCGCGAAGCTTCATGTGCTTGGCATCCCTCGGGTGAATCTGAATCAGGTCTTCGCGATTGCCAGCGGCCTCCACGGGGACGAGGAGTATTCGGACGTTTTACCTTACGAGATGATCATCGTCGCCATTTTGAAAGATTGACAACTGCCCCGCGGCTCGGGTATAAGGCCCGGGCAATGTTTAGTGTCGATCGCGGCCATCATGCGTACTGGCATCACCACCACGAGGGTGGCGGGCTGCGATCGTGTTGCAAGCGCTGACGACAAAATATAGAAGCGCAAGACGATTCCAAAACCCGCTGCCGAACCAACCCGGCAGCGGGTTTTTGTTTTCCGATGACTTCGAGAATTCCAGCAGGAATGCGTTATTACATCGGCGCCGAGGCACGGCTGCGGCGCACGATTGAAGATACTGCTATGTCCGTGTTCGCGGCATGGTCCTACGAAGAGGTGATCACGCCTTCGGTCGATTATTACGATCTGTTCGAACAGGGTATGGGCCAGGCGGAAGCGCAGCGCGGCTTTCGTTTCACGGACAACGACGGGCGGCTGTTGGCGTTGCGGCCGGATGTGACGAGTTCGGTAGCGCGGATGGCGGCGACGTTGCTGTCAGAGCGTTTGCGGCCGTTGCGATTCTGTTATGCGGCGCCGGTGTTTCGACAGCAGCCGCAGTCGCACGCTGAGTGGCGCCGCGAGAACACACAGCTTGGTTGTGAGTTGATCGGCGTTGGTGGTCACGAAGCGGATTTGGAAGTGTTGCGCTTGGCGGCGGAGATTCTGTCGCGTCTGAATCTGCAATACGTCATCACGATAAATAATGTTGAGATTTTCAATGGTGTGGCGGCGCATTTGGAACTGCCGGCGGGTAAGCGAGAACAGTTGCGCCGCTTGATCGACACGCGCGAAACCGCGGAATTGCAGCGGTTTCTCAACGGTTTGGCTAATTCCGAAGGACGAGCTTTTCTGCAACCGACGCAACTGACCGGCAAGCGCGACGTGATTAACGTGGTGCGCCGTGTGATAACAAATGCCAGGTCGTCCGCTGCACTCGATTCACTTGAAGATCTGTGGACCGCGATCGAGTCGCGTGGACTGGCGAATCATTTCGAGATCGACCTCAGCGATGTTTCGAGTCTTGATTACTACACCGGTTTGAGTCTGAAGATTTTTGTGCACGGCGCGGGCACGAGTGTCGGGCGCGGCGGCCGCTACGATGGTCTAACCGGAAACTTTGGCCGCGCCGAACCGGCCGTCGGTTTTGTGCTCAATCTCGACGCGCTCACGGAAGTGCTCGCGCGCAGGATGTCTAGCCACAAAGAAGCACAGGAAGCACAAGAGGCACAAGAAGGACAAATGAGGTAACAAGCTCTTTTTTGTGCTTTTTGTGCATCTTGTGCCTCTTGTGGCAAACAAACTTTGAGCGGGGGTTGTGATGATTACGATTGCGATCGCGAAAGGCAGGATGCAGGACGACGCGCTGGCGTTATTGGCGCGTGCCGGCGTTTGCATCGCCGAAGACGCGCGCAATTCACGGCGGCTCGCGCTCACTGATGATTCAGGCAGGTATCGTTTCATCTTTGTGAAGCCCGCGGACGTTCCGGTTTACGTCGAGCATGGGATTGCTGATTGTGGCATGGTTGGGCGTGATGTGTTGCTGGAGTCGCAGGCGGATCTCTTGTTGCCGCTCGATCTCGGAATTGCGCGCTGCCGGATGGTCGTGGCGGCTGCTGATGCCGAGATCATGACGCGCAGTCTCGGCATGTTGCGCGTAGCGACGAAGTACTCGCAGATCGCTGGTGCGCACTTCGGCGCGCGCGGTATTCCGGTCGAGATAATTCAGCTTTCGGGCTCGGTGGAGCTCGCGCCCGCGTTGGGGCTGGCGGATTTGATTGTCGATCTGGTGGAGACCGGAAGGACGTTGCGTGAGAACGGGTTGACGGTGGTCGAGGAGATTGCTGAGTCGACTGGGAAGCTGGTGGTGAATCGGGCGAGTTACCAGCTCAAGCCGGAGGCGATTACGGAATTGGTTAGGGCTTTGGAGCGTGTAGTTTGATTCGAATCCTGCGCAAAGCTGAAGCCGATGAGCTGATGTCGCGTTTGGCGGCACGTTCGGTGGCGCTCGATTCGGAGCTGCTAGCGCGGGTTGGATCGATCATTGATGATGTGCGTGTGCGTGGCGATGAGGCGTTGATCGAGTACACGAGAAGGTTCGATGGCGTTGAGTTACAGCCGTCTGAGTTACGAGTCAGTGAAGATGTGCTGCGTGATTCTGCGGCGAAGGTTGATCGTGAAACGCTAGCTGCGTTGCGAGTGGCGATCAGGAACGTGAGGGCGTTTCACGAACGGCAAGTAGAGCAGTCGTGGGAGATTTCGCCCGCGGAAGGTGTGCGGCTGGGCCAACGTATCACGCCGTTAGAGCGGGTGGGGTTGTACGTGCCGGGAGGAACAGCGGCTTATCCGTCGTCGATCGTAATGAATGTTGTTCCGGCTCAGGTGGCGCAGGTGGAACGGATCGTGGTGGCGACTCCACCACGCACGCTCGCTGAAAGTCCTGCTGTGGCCGCGGCGTTGTTGGAGTTGAATGTCAAAGAGATCTATGCGGTAGGCGGCGCGCAGTCGATCGCGGCGCTCGCGTTTGGGACCGAGACGATACCACGCGTCGATAAGATAACCGGCCCGGGAAACAAGTACGTGGCTGCCGCCAAGAAGCTTTTGTTTGGCGTGGTTGGCATCGACGCGATAGCCGGACCAAGCGAGATCGTAATCGTTGCCGATCACACAGCGAGAGCCGATTTCATCGCGGCTGATCTGTTGGCCCAGGCAGAACACGGCGAGGATGCATCCGCGGTTTTAATCACTTCTGACTACGTCTTGGCAGAGCGGGTCGTTGAAGAACTTAAAGTACAAATAGAATCGTTGCCACGACGTGCAATCGTTGAATCATCCCTTCAAAACTACGGCGCCATAGTGCTGGTCGACACGCTCGACGAGGCGTGTGCGTTGATAAATGAACTCGCGCCCGAGCACGTTGAAATCATCACGAGCGACGATGAGGCCGCCGCTGCAAAGATCAAGCACGCAGGCGCGATCTTCTTTGGCGCTTACACGCCCGAAGCGGTCGGCGATTACCTCGCGGGCCCAAATCACGTATTGCCGACGGGACGAACTGCGCGTTTCTCATCTGCACTCGGCGTCTACGATTTTGTGAAGCGCACGAGTTTATTGCGTTACTCTAAAGGTGCTTTTCAGTCAGTGGCAGACGACGTTTCAGCACTGGCCCATTGCGAAGGCCTCGCGGCTCACGCGCGTTCAGCGACGATTCGAAAACTTAAATGACGGCCCCACTCGACATCATAAAGCCTGCAGTCCGCGCGTTGCGCGCGTACACGCTCTCGCCGCATCGCGCGTCAGTGAAGATCAATCAAAACGAGAATCCGTGGGATGCGCCCGCGGAGATCAAAGATGAGGTGTTGCGAAGGTTTGCGGCTCGTAAGTGGTCGCGTTATCCGGATTTCGTGCCGGTTAGTTTGCACGAGCGTCTGGCGGAGTTTGCGGGTTGGAAGGCGAATGGAGTAATCGCGGGAAACGGTTCGAATGAGCTGATCCAGGCGCTGTTGACGGTTTCGATCGGCCCAGGCAAGCGGGTGTTGATTTCGGAACCGACGTTTACGTTGTACAAGCAAGTGGCGACTGTTTTGGGTGGCGAAGTCGAAACGGTTTTGTTGACTTCAGAATTGACTTACGACGTTGCGGCACTGCTAAAGACCATTGAAGAGAAACAACCGGACGTCACAATCATTTGTTCGCCAAACAATCCAACTGGCTGCGTTATCAACGAGAGCGATCTGATCGCGCTGCTCGAAGCTTCACCTGGGCTTGTCGTGATCGACGAGGCGTATCACGAGTTTGCGCAGCGATCAGTCGTCCCTTTATTGAACGAATATGAGAACCTGATCGTGTTGCGAACGTTCTCGAAAGCAATGGCGTTCGCGGCGCTGCGCGTGGGCTACTTGCTCGCGTCGCCGGAGTTGGTGACTGAAATTCGCAAGGCGGTTTTGCCTTACAATTTGAATGCCTTTTCACAGATCGCGGCGGAGGTCGCGATTGAAAAATATCCCACTCTACTTGGTCCAATGGTCGAGTCTATCCTCAAAGAGCGGGAGCGTCTTCACACTGCGATGTCCAAAATCCGGGGTTTACATCCGCTGAAATCCCACGCCAACTTTATGGTGGTAAAGCGGGACGGGGATGTCAGGCAGATTTTTGAAGAGTTGTTGAAGCGAGACATCCTCGTGAGGGATGTAAGTGGATATCCGATGTTGGGCGACTATTTTCGTGTGAGTGTGGGCACGCCCGAAGAGAACGATCGATTAGTGAGAGCGCTGCATGAAATCCAAGGCTAACAACAACCGGCAGGCTGAGGTCCGTCGCAAAACGAAAGAGACAGATGTGCGCGTCAGGCTCGATCTCGATGGTAGCGGCAAGTCGAGGATCGCGATTGGGTTGCCGTTTCTGGAACACATGCTTGAACTGTTTGCGAAGCACGGGTTGTTTGATTTGGACGTGAAGTGCGATGGAGATCTCGAGATCGACGATCATCACTCTGTTGAAGATATCGCGATCACGTTGGGTCAGGCTTTGGTGCAGGCGCTTGCTGATAAGTCGGGGATCAATCGTTATGGTGAAGCGGTTGTGCCGATGGATGAAGCGTTGTGCCGATCGGTGATCGATCTTTCCGGCCGTTTTTATCTTGTGTATGAAGTGCCGACGAAGCGGCAGAAGATCGGAAACTTTTCGGTGGAGCTGGCGGAGCATTTCTGGCGCTCGTTTGCTGAGACGGCGAAGTTCAATCTGCACATCGATTGTTTGCGCGGGCGCAACACGCATCACATTCTCGAAGGGACGTTCAAGGCGTCCGCGCGTGCGCTGCGCCAGGCGGTAGAGCGGAACAGCCGCATTAGCGGCGTCCCGAGTACGAAGGGGTCGTTGTGATCGAGGTTGCGATAATCGATTACGGAGTTGGGAATTTGCGGTCGGTGGAGAAGGCTTTTGCGGCCACGGATTGTAAAGCGATTGTAAGCGGCGATGAACAGGATCTGAGGAAAGCGGAGCGATTGGTGTTGCCGGGTGTGGGTGCGTTTGGTGCGTGTATGAGGGCGTTGCGTGAACGCGGTTTTGATCGGTTGGTGAAAGAGAGAGTCGAAGAGGGGACGCCGTTGTTGGGTGTGTGCGTCGGGATGCAGTTGTTGTTTGAAGAGTCTGACGAGTTTGGCGCGACGCCGGGGCTCGGTTTGTTGCGCGGAAGGGTGCGGCGGTTCGGTGACGAACTCGTGGTGCCGCATGTGGGTTGGAACCGGATCGATCAGATCTGTGAACATCCGCTGTTTGACGGAGTTGCAAACGGTTCTTTCTTCTATTTTGTACACTCGTATTACTGCGAGCCGGTTGAGAAATCCGTGGTTGCAGGTGAGACGGAATACGGCATCAGGTATGCTTCGGTCGTCGCGAAGGGAAACATCTGCGGCGTGCAGTTTCATCCCGAGAAGAGTCAGGATGCCGGCCTGCGGCTGCTGAGGAACTTCGCGCGCCTCAACTCACGATGCTAGCCAAACGGATCATTCCCTGTCTCGACGTTGACAACGGCCGCGTGGTGAAGGGCATTCGTTTTGTGTCGCTCGTCGACGCGGGCGATCCGGTGGAGCAGGGAAAGCGTTACGATGCCGAGGGCGCGGATGAGCTGACGTTTCTGGACATCACCGCTTCATCAGACAAGCGCGACATCGTCGCGGATCTCGTGCGGCGCGTGGCGGATGAAGTTTTCATTCCGTTTACTGTCGGTGGCGGGTTGCGAACTGTCGAAGACATTCGCACGATCTTGCGAGCGGGCGCCGACAAGATCACACTCAACACGGCGGCCCTTGAAACACCGGAATTGATCCGCGCGTGTGCGGAGACGTTTGGTAGTCAGTGTGTCGTCGTGGCGATCGACGCGCGTCGACGCAACGCACACGATCCTGCTGAAGGTTGGGACGTTTACACACACGGCGGGCGGCGTAACGTTGGTCTTGACGCGCTCGAATGGGCCACGGGAGCGCAGCAACTCGGTGCCGGAGAGATTTTGTTGACGAGCATGGACCGCGACGGTACACGTAACGGTTACGATATCGAACTGACGCGCGGGGTTTCGAGCGCGGTGCGAATTCCCGTTATTGCGTCGGGCGGGGCGGGAAAACTCGAACATTTCTATGAAGCGTTGACCGATGGTGGAGCAAGTGCTGTGCTGGCGGCATCGCTGTTTCATTTCGGTGAGTTCTCGATTGTGGCGGTCAAAAACTACCTGCGCGGACGCGGAGTTGAGATCAGGTGAAGGATATAAAATTCGATGAACACGGATTGGTGCCCGCGATCGTGCAAGACGCGCGCACGCGCGAGGTGCTGACGCTTGCTTACATGAATCAGGAAAGTCTCGCGCGCACGCTCGAAACCGGTGAAACGTGGTTCTGGTCGCGTTCGCGAAACGAACTCTGGCACAAAGGCGAGACGTCGGGAAACACTCAACAAGTCGTGAATATCAGTAGCGACTGCGATAGCGACGCGATCGTGGTCCTGGTTAATCCGGCTGGGCCAGCGTGTCACACCGGCGCACGATCGTGTTTTGCGATCGAGCACGGTGAAGAACAGTCCGGTGGTTTGCTGCACGAGCTTTACGCGTTGATACAATCCCGTCGGGAGGAACGGCCGGAAGGTTCTTACACGACCTATCTCTTCGATAAAGGCCTCGACAAGATACTCAAAAAGGTCGGCGAAGAGTCTGCCGAGACGATCATCGCCGCCAAGAACGACGATCCGAAGCAACTCGTTGCGGAAACGGCCGATCTCTTGTACCACTTACTCGTGATGCTCGCCGCACGTGACATCAAGCTCGACGACGTGCGCGACGAGTTGGCCCAACGACGAAAACCGGGAGTTACTAGTGCCGCCGAGCAAAAGTGAACTGAACGAACTGCTGGAATTCTCCGTCGCTCTCGCGCGTGGCGCAGGCGGCATCACGTTGAAATACTTTCGCAAGCAGCCGGAGACGACGACCAAATCGGACGGCAGCTACGTGACCATCGCGGATCGTGAGGCGGAAGCGTATCTCCGCCGGCAAATTGCGGAACGTTTTCCCGACGACGGTGTCTTAGGCGAAGAGGAAGGCGAACGCGAAGGGCGTTCCGGGCGGCGCTGGATACTCGATCCGATCGACGGCACGTTTGCTTTTGTGCATGGCGTTCCGTTTTATGGCGTGTTGATAGCGCTGGAGATCGAGGGTGAACCGAGTGTTGGCGTCGTGAATATTCCGGCGCTGAATGAGATCGTCTCGGCTGCTGTCGGTCTCGGTTGTTTTTTTAATGGTGAACCGGCGCATGTGTCTACTACGGCGTCGCTGGCTGAATCGTTGTTGTTAGCCACGGATTTTCACGGGTGTGCCCGTTACGGATTTGGGCGCGCTGTTGAGGAATTGCAGGCGCGTGCGAAGACGAGCCGCACGTGGGGCGACTGTTATGGTTACGTGCTGGTCGCGACCGGACGCGCGGAGGTGATGCTCGATCCGGTGATGAACGTGTGGGACTGTGCGCCGCTGTTGCCGATCTTGGAAGAGGCTGGCGGCACGTTTACCGATTGGCGCGGCGAGCGCACCGTGAACGGGAAAAACTCGATCGCGACCAATGGAGTGTTGTTTGACCAAGTGATGGCTGTCGTAGGCAGAGTATGAAGTACCACCGACAAAGTCGGTGGGATTCTGGGACCGCAACTAACATGCAAATTATCCCGGCAATTGATTTGAAGAATGGGCGCTGCGTGCGGCTGACGCAGGGGCGCAAGGCTGACGTCACCGTTTACGATGAGAATCCCGTCGATGTGGCGAAGAGTTTTGCGGCCGCGGGTGCGGAGATGATTCACGTTGTCGATCTCGACGGCGCGTTTCAGGGTGGCGAGTCGCGTAACCGTGCGGTGCTGGCGCAAATCGCTGAGGCGGTTGATGTGCCGATCGAGTTCGGCGGTGGCATCAGGTCGCGTGAAGAGGTGCAACATCTGTTTGAATTCGGAGTTGCGCGTGTCGTCTTAGGCACCGTCGCCGCCGAGTCGCCCGCTCATCTGCGTGAATTTGTTTCCCGGTTCGCGTCGAAGATCTGCGTCGGCATCGACGCGCGCGACGGTCACGTGATGACGCGTGGTTGGGAAACAGCAACACACGTGATGGCCGTCGAGCTCGCGCGGGTCGTGGCAAGTTGCGGCGTGGAGCGCATCGTTTACACCGACATCGCCCGCGACGGCATGCTCACTGGTCCAAACCTGGAACAGACACTCGCGTTGGCGCGGGCGGCGAATGTGCGCGTGACGGCTTCGGGCGGCGTTTCGAGTCTCGACGACATCAAGCGGCTGCGCGATTCGGGCGAGCCGCTGCTCGATAGTGTTATTGTTGGCAAAGCCTTGTACGAAGGAAAATTCAAACTGGAAGAAGCGTTGCGGATCGCAAACTCACAATGAGCGACAAAATATTTGCGGATGGCGTTTTGAACGGACGCGTCGCGTTGGTGACGGGCGGCGGCACCGGCATCACCGGCGGCGTTGCGCGTGCTTTTGCGGAGGCTGGCGCGAGCGTGGCGTTGATGAGCCGGAAAATGGAGCATCTCGTACCCGCGGCGCAGTTGATTAATGAAAATGGCGGCAGCGCGATCGCGGTGGCGGCGGATGTGCGGCAACCGGCTGAGGTCGAGAACGCGGTGGCGAAAACGGTCGAAGCGTTTGGCAAGATCGATATCGTGGTGAACGGCGCGGCGGGAAATTTTCTTTGCAAGGCTGAAGAGTTGTCGCCGAATGGCTTTGGCACCGTCGTGGACATCGATCTGAAAGGCACATTCAACGTTTGTCGCGCGGCGTTTGCGCAGCTCAAAGAGCATCGCGGACAGATACTGAACATCAGTGCGACGCTGCATTATCTCGGCACGCCGATGCAGCTTCACGTGTCCGCGGCGAAGGCGGGTGTCGATGCGCTGACGCGCAACCTGGCGGTGGAGTGGGGTCGTTACGGCATTCGCGTGAACGCGATCGCGCCTGGTCCAATCGAAGACACGGAGGGAATGCAGCGGCTCGTGCCCGCGCCGTTCAAAGAGCAACTCAAGAAGAGTGTTCCACTCGGAAGATTTGGACGGATCGCCGATATCGAAAAGGCAGCGGTGTTCATTTGTTCCGAGGCGGCGAGTTTCGTGAATGGAGTCGTGTTGGTGGTGGACGGTGGCCACTGGCTTTCGACGAACCGCCCGTTGTGAGAACCGGGGAACAGGGATTTTTCGGATAAATGCTGGATCTTCAACCCTCATCATTCGAAGCGTTCGAACGCGAAGCACGGCAGGGAAACGTGGTGCCCGTGGTGCGATCGGTGCTCGCGGATCTGCACACGCCGGTCGGCGCGTTTATGCGCATCGCCGGTAACTCGCGCTACTCGTTTTTGCTGGAGTCTGTGGAGGGCGGCGAACGGATTGCACGATATTCTTTTCTCGGCGCCGAGCCGGAAATGGTTGTTCGCGGACAAGGATTTCAAACGTTTGTCGAGCGCAACGGCAAGACCGAGTCGTATCCGATCGTAGCGACCGAATGGGTGCGCGACTACTTTCGCCAACGCTCACTCGCGCGACGTCCAGGACTCGTTCCGTTCGCGGGCGGCGCTGTTGGTTATGTTGGCTACGATGCGGCGCACTGGTTTGAACCTGCTCTCCGAGACGATGGAACACAACCGCTCACTGGTCCAACAGACGCACTCTGGATGTTCTACCGCACGGTGATCGCTTTCGATCGCGTCAAGCAGCGGCTGGAGATCGTTTCGATCGTTCTGACTGAAGAAGCTGAAGGCAGTCACGAACGCTTGCAACAGCTTTACGACGACGCGGTTGCGCGCACGTTGGAAATCGAGAAGTCGATCTTCGAAGCGGATTCACTGCCGGCGCGGCCGCCGATACGCAGTGACAATGCGAAGATTTCGCTGCAGTCCAACTGGACCAGGCGGGCTTTCGAAGACGGCGTGCGCCGCGTGAAGGAATACATCGCCGCCGGCGATTGTTATCAGGCCGTGTTGTCGCAGAGGTTTTCGGCGAAGTTCACTGGTGAAGCATTGCAGATCTATCGCGCACTCCGCGCGATCAATCCCTCGCCGTACATGTTCTTTCTGCGCGCGGGCGAAGAGACTGTGATCGGCGCATCGCCCGAGATGCTTGTGCGTTGTCACGGTCAACGACTCGATTATCGCCCGATCGCGGGCACGCGAAAACGCGGTGCGACCGAGACTGAAGATTGGATGTTGGGCGAGGACTTGAAGACCGACGAGAAAGAAGTTGCGGAGCACATGATGCTCGTCGATCTGGGCCGTAACGATCTCGGGCGCGTTTCGGATTACGGTTCGGTGAAGGTTGATAACCTGATGACGATCGAGCGCTATTCGCACGTGCAGCACCTGGAGACGAGTTTGCGTTCGCGGCTGCGCGACGGACTTGATCGTTTCGATGCGTTGGCGTCCTGTTTTCCGGCTGGAACCGTGACCGGCGCGCCGAAGATTCGTGCGATGGAGATCATTCGCGAACTCGAACCCGACCGGCGCGGTATTTACGCGGGTTCTGTTTTGTATCTCGACTACGCCGGGAATCTCGATTCGTGCATCGCGATCCGCACGATTGTTTTGCGCGATGGCGAAGCGTCGGTCCAGGCGGGCGCGGGCATCGTTGCCGATTCAGTTCCCGAGCATGAATATGCGGAAACCGTGAACAAAGCCCGCGCGATGTTTCGTGCGATTGAAATGGCGGAGAGAGGATTGTGAACTACCTAATTGGCTTTTTCTTAATCTGGTTTTTATCGCTTCCGCAGGAAGCACCGAAGAAGGCTAACACTCGCACTACCGTGGTTGAAGCTACCGACCCGTTCGACGGCGCGTCGGTGGAGAAGTTGGGCAGCCAATGCGTAACACTCGAAACCGACATGGGCGCGATCGAGATCGCGATGATGCCGGAGGTTGCACCCGAAGCAGTGAGAAACTTTCTTAATCTCACAGCCACAGGCGCATACGACACGACCGTTTTCAGCCGCGTCGTCAGAGGCTTCGTGATTCAAGGTGGGGATTTGCAGACGAGCGAGAAGTGGGGGCCGGAACTAGCCAAACGCATGATGCACCGTTTGCCCGACGAGCCGGGGATCGTCAAGCACGTTCGCGGGATCGTGTCGATGGCGCGCACGCCCGAACCAAACAGCGCGACGACGCATTTCTTCATTCTCGTTCGCGAGGCGCCACATCTCGACAGTAAGTTTGCTGCGTTTGGCACTGTGACCAAAGGAATGGAAGTGGTCGACGCGATCAATCAGGCGCCGGCCGAAGCTGAAAAACCTGAGAAGCCTGTGAAGATTACTCGTGCGATTGTAGCGACATGCAAAAAGTAACTTCATCGTTCGTCATTATTGCTTGTGTGCTGGCGTTGGCTGGTTGCTTGAATGCCGGCCGGCAGGGGCGGCCTGAAGCGGCGCAACAGATACTGAAGCTTCGTGGTTACGAGTTCGACGAGAAGGGGTTCTTCGCGGCGGCGCAGGCGCGCGACATGATGGCGATCAACGCGTTCTTCGACGCCGGGATAAATCCGAACGCGCAGGACAGCGACGGCCGCACCGTGCTGATCTCCGCGGCGGCGCGCGGCGATCTTCAGGTCGTGAACGCGTTGTTATCGCGTGGCGTCGATCCGAATGTTAGAGACAAGCGCGGCTACACCGCGATGAGTCACGCAATTGAAGCGATGTGGGAAGAGGTCGTCGATGCACTGCTGGCTAATCCCCTTTTGGATCCGAACTCGCGCGGTTTGAACGATAGACCGGCGCTGATGGCTTTTGTGTGGCGCGATGAGAAGGCTCGAGTGGAGAAGCTGCTGGCGCGCGGTGCGGACGTGACTTTGCAGGATAAGGACGGCGACACGGCGCTGCACGGCGCGGGACAAACAGGCAATGTTGAGATCATTCGCATGTTGCTCGACAAAGGCGCGAATCCGAATGTGAAGAACAAGCAGGGCGGAACGCCGTTGATGTGGGCCGCGGTTTATGGACACGAGGAAGCCGCGCGATTGTTGTTGAGTCGTGGCGCTGATGCGTCTTTGAAGGATAACGACGGGATTACCGCTGCTGAATGGGCGGCGCGCAACAAGCGCGACAAGGTAGCGCAGCTCTTGAAAGGCAAACGCTGATGCTGCTTGTGATCGACAACTACGATTCGTTCACTTACAACCTCGTGCAGTATCTCGGCGAGTTGGGTGAGAAGGTGGAAGTGCATCGAAACGATCGCGTCACGGTGCAGTACATCGAATCCGAGTTGCGACCCGAGCGAATTGTGATCTCGCCTGGACCAGGCACGCCGGATGCGGCGGGGATCACGTTGGAAACGATCGAACACTTTGCGGGAAAGGTGCCGTTGCTTGGTGTTTGTTTGGGGCATCAGGCGATCGGGCAGGCGTTTGGCGGGCGTGTGATTCGAGCGCCGGAGTTGATGCATGGTAAGGCGTCGGAAGTGATTCACGATGGGAAGACGATCTTCGAGGGATTGACGGATCGTTTTCAGGCGGGAAGGTATCACTCGCTGATCGTTGAGAGAGAGTCGCTGCCTTCATCGCTCGAAATCTCCGCGCACACGGCGGACGACGTGATCATGGGACTGCGCCATCGTGAATTGAAAGTTGAGGGCATGCAGTTTCATCCCGAGTCGATTCTTACGTCTGAAGGTAAGCAACTACTGGCTAACTTCTTGAAGCTTTAGCCACAAGAGGCACAAAAGAGATCGGGAATGGGCGAGCACCTGACAGGATTTATAGCGCGTCTGGTTCGCCGCGAAGATCTGAGTCGCGACGAGGCGGAACAGTTGCTGGAGTCGCTGCTCAATGCGGAGGCGACGGACGCGCAGATTGCCGCGGCGTTGGTTGCGCTTGCGGCGAAGGGCGAAACGGTCGAAGAGTTGACCGGTATGGCGACGGGATTGCGCGCGCGGGCCGTGCGCGTCATTTCGTGTCATTCATGTTTTATAGACACGGCGGGCACGGGATCGAGCCGCGCGAAGACTTTCAACATTTCAACCGCCGCTGCTTTCGTAATTGCCGGCGCGGGTTTGCCGGTTGCGAAGCACGGGAATCGTGCGGCGAGCAGCAAGTCAGGGAGTGCCGATCTGCTGACGGCGTTGGGTGTGAATGTGTCGACGATACCCCTGGTATCAGAAAGCGCGCTCAACGAGATCGGAATCTGTTTCATGTTTGCGCCGCTCTATCACGGCGCGACCGCGCGCGTTGCCGGCATTCGACGCCAGCTCGGGATTCACACGACGTTCAATCTGCTTGGACCATTGAGCAACCCGGCGGGCGCGCCACGGCAGATCATCGGTGTGTGGCGTAAGGATCTCGCGGAGCGACTGGCGCGTGTGTTGGCGGCGCTCGGAACGGAACACGCGTGGGTGGTGCATGGCGAAGACGGTTTGGATGAGATCACGCTCGCGGGAAAGACGCACGTTGCGGAAGCACGTGATGGTGAAGTGAGAACGTTTGAGATCGCGCCCGACGATTTTGGTTTCGATTCAGCCTCGCTGGAGCATTTGCGCGGCGGCGATACGGAAGCGAATGCGGCGATTGTTCGGGGGGTGCTCGAGGGCGAGCGTCATGATGAGGCGCGAAGACTCGTGATCGTGACCGCGGCGGCGGCGTTGCTGCTCGGAGGCATGGCGGACGATCTGCGTGATGGCGCGCGCCGTGCGGCTGAGGCGATTGACAGTGGCGCGGCATTGGCGAAGTTGGAGCATTTGATTGAAGCCACAAACTAGAAATTCCATGAATGTCTTGTCGCAGATCGTTGCGAAGAAGCGTGAGCGAGTGGAAGAAGCTAAGCGCGCGGTTCCACTTGAACGCCTCAGAAGTGAGGCGCTTGCGAAGCGAGAGCGAGCGGCGTCGAATGCCTTGCGTCGTGCTTTGCAGAGCGATGAAATCAACATCATTGCGGAGTTCAAACGTCGCTCGCCTTCGAAAGGCGTGATTCGCGCGGACGCTGATCTTGCGCAGATCGTGCGCGGTTACCAGACCGGCGGCGCAGCGGCGATTTCAGTCTTAACGGAACAGGATTACTTCGACGGATCATTGGCTGATCTGGAAGCTGTGAAGACGTGTGTTGAATTGCCCGTTTTGCGAAAGGATTTTGTCTTTGATCCCTACCAGGTGTTTGAATCGGCAGCGGCAGGCGCCGACGCTGTTTTGCTGATCGTGGCGGTGCTGGACGACCGTGAGCTTGAGAGCTTGCAATCCTTGGCAGAGGAATTGGGAATGGACGCCCTCGTCGAGGTGCATAATTCAGAGGAGATGGATCGGGCCGCTCGCTGCGGGGCGAAGTTGGTGGGCGTCAATAATCGAGACCTGCGCACGTTCGAAGTGACGCTGGACACGTCATTGAAACTTGCGAAGCTTGCGCCGAAGGGAACTTTGCTAGTCAGCGAGAGCGGATTAAGCGAGGCGGCCGATTTGCGACGTTTAAGGGAACAGGGATTTCACGGATTTTTGATTGGCGAGTCGTTGATGCGTGCGCGTTGTCCTGAGGCCGCGCTGCGAGATTTAAGAGATGACCGTAGTTAAGATTTGCGGGATTACGAATCTTGCCGACGCGCTTGCCGCGGTCGAGGCGGGCGCCGATGCGCTCGGGTTCAATTTCTATCGCCCGAGCCCGCGTTACATTCCGCCGCCGGACGCGCGCAAGATAATCGATCAACTCCCGGAATCTATTCTCAAGGTCGGCGTGTTCGTCAACGAAGGACTTCATTCCGTCGTGCACATCACCGCGGAAGCAGGTCTGTCCGCGGTCCAGCTTCATGGCGATGAATCGCCTGAGTATTGCCGCGAACTCGCAGGAACCTTCGTTATCAAAGCATTTGGCGCCGGCGACAACCTGCATCTGGAAGCTTACGACGTCGACGCGATCATGCTAGACACGAAAGACGACCTCCTGCACGGTGGCACCGGCCGCACGTTTGACTGGTCGATCGCGCAACGCACCAATCAATCAGTGCCGAAACTCTTCCTGGCGGGAGGTTTGTCACCGGAGAACGTCGCCGAAGCAATCGCGACCGTGCGTCCCTACGCGGTTGACGCGTGCAGTTCGCTCGAAGAACGGCTTGGAAAAAAAAATCATGAGCGCATGCGTATGTTTGTTGAAGCAGCTCGGAAAGACCAGTCATAGCCACAAGAAGCACAAAGGCTTCTTGTGCCTCTTTGTGGCCACGGAGTATTCTAAGCCTTGCCCCAAAGTCTAAAACTTTCAGAAGGTCCTCCCGAAACAACTTTATTCGATTTGTTGGCCTCTACAGGTCTGACTATGAGCGCGCGGGCTGAAAAAAGAAATACTGCAAAATTATCCGACCGTGCGCGCGGGCGCGTGCTGTTGATCGCTGATGACGATCAGGCGCGGTTTGTAGAAGCTGTGACGGCGCGCGGGATGACCGTGGTCGGTGTGGCGAACGGCGCGGCGGCGCTGGTTTCGTTGCAACGATCGCGCCCGCATCTCGTGGTCGCGAATCCTTCCGCGCGCGGGTTGAGGATACGCGAGCTGGCAAAAATGCTGGCTTCGTCAGACGACGGAATCCCGCTGGTGCTTGCAGGTTCGCAGCAGGCAACGCTCGACATTCGGCAAGCCGCGTTGCGCGAAGGCGCTTTCGACTACTTCGAATTGCCGCTGGAGTTTGAACTGCTGCTCGAACGAACCCAGCAGCTCGTCGCATTGCGGCAAAAGATCGATCAGCTTCGAGCTGATGCGGATTTGGATTCGTTGACCGGTCTCGCGAATCGCCGGCGTTTTCGCGTGGCGTTGGCGCGAGAGGTTGAACGATGGCGGCGTTATCGAATTCCGTGCGCGCTGTTGATGCTGGACATCGATCACCTGAAGCGCGTCAACGATCAGTTTGGACATCCGGCGGGCGATGCTGTCATTCGACAGATTGCGCAGACGCTGAAAGACGTTTCGCGCGACAACGATACTGCGGCGCGTCTCGGCGGTGAGGAGTTTGCGTTGCTGCTGGCGGGTGTCGAATTGCAAAAGGCGGCAGTGGCGGCGGAACGTTTGCGCGGTGTGCTTAGCGGCAGGCGTGTTGATGGAATCGGAACGGTGACAGTGAGCATCGGCGTCGCGAGTTGTCCGGAGAATGCGACTTCGGAACGAACGCTTTATTCCGCGAGTGACAGCGCGCTTTACGTTTCGAAGAACTCCGGACGGGATCGCGTTTCAGTCGCACCGCCACTTCAAGAGAAATTGCCGGGTGTCTAATGCAACCTGATTCACTTGGTCATTGGGGCAAATACGGCGGGCGCTTCGTTCCGGAAACGTTGATGGCGCCGCTCGAAGAATTGACTGACGCTTACCTGTCGAGCCGCGACGACGAATCCTTTCAAACCGAACTTCAGGACTTACTCGCTAACTACGCCGGCCGGCCGACGCCTTTGTTTCACGCGGCCCGGCTCACCGAACACTGCGGCGGCGCGAAGATCTATCTCAAACGCGAAGACCTGCTGCACACCGGCGCGCACAAGATCAACAACACGATAGGCCAGGTACTGCTCGCACGGCGGATGAACAAACGGCGCATTGTTGCGGAGACTGGCGCTGGTCAGCACGGCGTGGCGACGGCGACGGTTTGCGCGTTGTTTGGTTTGGATTGCGTTGTGTACATGGGCGCGGAAGACATGCGGCGGCAGGCGTTGAATGTGTTTCGCATGCAGTTGCTCGGCGCGGAGGTGCGCGAGGTAAACGCCGGTTCGCGCACGTTAAAGGACGCCATCAACGAAGCGTTGCGCGATTGGGTGACGAACGTCGCGGATACTTATTATTTGTTGGGGAGTGCGCTTGGACCACATCCGTATCCGTTGATGGTGCGTGATTTTCAAAGTGCGATTGGCCGCGAAGCGCGAGCGCAGATTCTCGCTGCCGAGGGTCGTCTGCCGGATGTGCTGGTCGCGTGTGTTGGTGGTGGTTCGAACTCGATTGGCCTGTTTTTTCCGTTTTTGAACGATGAAACGGTGCGAATGATCGGTGTCGAGGCGGGCGGCAGTGGTAATGAGTTGGGCCAACATGCGGCGCGGTTCAATTCGGCTGGTGGCGGGCGTCCGGGCGTGTTGCAGGGAACGATGAGTTACGTCTTGCAGGACGCGAACGGACAGGTAGCGACAACGCATTCAATCTCCGCCGGTTTGGATTATCCGTCGATCGGACCGGAGCACGCGTTTCTGCACGATTCGCGCCGTGTTGAATACAGTTCGGTGTCTGACACGGAAGCGTTGGCAGCATTTCAACTTTT
>DATEHX010000242.1:0-8379 GCA_035279345.1 Pyrinomonadaceae bacterium
CTCTCGGTGATCACACGAGCGATCTCGCGCGGCACCACTTCCAGCACCACGGCAAACGCGCCCGCATCTTCCAAAGCCTTCGCATCGTCGATCAATTGCTGCGCTGTGCGCGGAGTCTTGCCCTGCACGCGATACGCACCGAGTTGATTGATCGACTGCGGCGTCAGGCCGATGTGGCCCATCACGCTGATCTCTTCGTCAACCAATCGTTTGACGAGCGGTACGCGCTTGTGTCCGCCTTCCAGTTTAATCGCCTCAGCGCCGCCTTCTTTCACCAGGCGCAGGGCGTTCTTAACGGCCTCGTCTTCGCCCGTGTGGAAACTTCCGTAAGGCATGTCGGCAACGAGCAGAGCACGTTGCACGGCGCGCCGCACGGCTTTCAAGTGAATCAGAATCTCATCGAGCGTCACCGGCACGGTGTTGCCGTAACCCAGAACCACGTTTCCAAGGCTATCGCCAACGAGGATGACGTCGATGCCTGCTTCATCAAGCAGGCGGGCGGTCGGATAATCGTACGCTGTCAGACAAACGAGGCGCTCACCACGCTGTTTGCTTGATTTCAACGACGGGGCACTGACCTTTTCCGGACGCTCAGGCGTTAGGTATGGCATGTTTAAGTGGGGGCATTATAGCGGCAAACACAATAGGGGAAAAGGCGGAGGGCTAACACCCGTCAGGGCTTCCACCGCACGACCGGCGATTTATCGGGTGTCGTTTCCAGAAGTTCGCGGACGGGTTTACCGAGGTTTGGATGGATTAGGTTCGGCGCGAGCTCGTTGAGTGGGACAAGAACGAAGCGGCGGAGGTGGAGCCGGGGATGAGGCAGCGTGAGAAATTCCGTGTTTGCGCGTTCGTCTTTAAAGATTAGTAAATCGAGATCGATCGTTCGAGGACCCATTGGTACGTCGCGGGTGCGGCCGAGCGAATATTCGATGCGCAGCAGGCGCGCGAGTAACTGTTGGGAAGAGGGAAGCGTCGGGCCGCGCAGTTCGGCGATCATGTTGAGAAACGCGGGTTGATTAACGTTATCGACGGGCGCGGTTTCGTAAATGCTCGACAAGCGAATCACGTCCAGGCCGGCGTCGAGCATCCCGCGCACAGCGAGCAACAGGTAACCGGCGCGATCGCCGAGATTCGATCCCATGCCGACGTAAGCGTTCTGGATCATATTTGTGCTTTGTGCCTTGTACTCTGTACTTTGTGTGTTGGCAAGCAACTGTAGAACATGTCGCAACTCTTAACCCTCATCTGGCTCAAGTGGCGTCTGCTGCGCAACTCGCTGCGTTCGTCAAAAGCCGTCGTCAACAAGGTCGCGTCGATTCTGGGCATGTTGGTGGCATTGCTATTTTCGTTGGCGGTGGCTTTGGTACTCGGGATTGTCGCTTACGTTATCAGTCAACCCGGCGCGTTGAGCACCATCCTGCATCGATCGTCGTCGCAAGACATTCCGGTCGCCGCAACGGCGGAGTTCATCTTCTTTTCGATCTTCGGTTTTATCTATCTGATGTGGGCCACGTTGCCGTTGAGTATCGGCGGCGGCAAGCAGTTCGACGCGGGCAAACTGCTCTTGTATCCGATCACGCTGCGGAAGTTGTTTGCGGTCGACTTCATCAGCGAACTCACAACGTTGCACTCGGTGATTGCGATTCCCGCAATTTTCGCCATCGCGATTGGCGCGGGACTCGGTACGGACAATCTTGCGCTGATGTTGTTAGCGGCCGTTCCGATAGCTGTGTTTGGCGTTTCGCTGTCGAAGTGGCTTTCCACGATCATGGGATCGTTGCTGCGTCGAAAACGCGCGCGCGGTGAAACGATCGTCGCGCTGATCGGCGCGATTGCGGGACTAGGTGGCGCACTCGCAGGACAACTCGCGCCGATTCTGTTTCGTCACGCGGAGTCGCTTCGTTCCTTGCGCTGGACGCCGCCGGGCGCCGCGGCGTTGATGATCATCTCGACGACGCCTGACAGTAGTTTTGGCTACGCAGTCGGGTTTTTCACGCTTTCCGCTTATTCCGTCGCCTTGATCGCCGGAACGTACCTGATCGCGCGCCGCGCCGCGTTGGGACTCGAAGGCCGTCGCAAACGCAAAGCCGAACGAGAAGCACGAACAGACGCGCAGGCGTACTCCGGTTGGAAGTTGCCGCTTTTATCAGCGGATCTCTCAGCCGTGGTCGAGAAAGAATTGCGCTACGCGATGCGCAACGCCCAGATGCGCATGATGGCGCTCATGCCGTTGATCCTGATCGTGATCAGGCTGGTTAACTCGCGCCGGATGGAAAGCAGTCTGGGGCGTGGTCCAACGGGCGCGAACGAGTTTTTGACTTACGGTTCGGGACTACTCGCGTCCGGCGGCGTGCTCTACGTCTTTCTGATTCTCGCCGGTCTATCCTGCAACTCGTTTGCCTTTGAAGAGGGCGGCATGAGAACGCTAATCCTGTCGCCGATCGATCGGCGCAAGATTCTGCTCGGCAAAAACATCGCGGTCACCGTGCTGGCGCTCGTCTTCTCCGTCATTCTGCTGACACTGAACACCATCGTCTTTCGCGACATGACTGCGAAAAACCTGCTGTTTGTCGCTTTGAGCTTTATCATTTTTGCCGCGCTCATGGCGACTATCGGTAACTGGCTTTCGATCCGTTTTCCGAAGCGGCAGGCATTCGGTAAACGCATGAACGTTTCCGGTGTTGCCGGAGTGTTGCTGATTCCGATTGTGATCGTGCTGGGTATCGGACCTCTTTTAACCGTGCTGGCGGGCTACTTCACTGAAAGTTTACTCATCGAATACGCGGCGCTCGCACTGTTGGTCGTGATCGTGATCGGTATTTACGCTCTGGCGCTCAACATTCATGGGCGAACACTCGCGCGTCGCGAGATCGACGTGCTCGAGGCGGTGCGGGAGCCAACGGACGAGTAATTCATTGCCGATTGCCAATTGCCAATTGCCGATTGTTCTTCCGCCGCCGCACGCCTCTTGAAATCGGCAATTGACAATTGGCAATGGATATCGCGTACACTACGGCTCCGGTTTGAACTGAATCCAGTGGCGCCTCGCATGGCGTCCGGGCGGGTTAGAGCCCCGTCAAGACACAAATGGCTCGCAGAAGATTTCGCAGCAATCAACGGCACGAACCCACCACGGAGCGTTCCTTTCAGGAATACATCCTCTCCACTCCCGCGCCACAAACATCTCGAACCGAACTGCTTCGCCTGATTCGCGGCGGTGAAGACACTTTTCTCGAACTCAAAGTAAAACTCTCAAACACTGAAAAGATCGCGCAGGAGATCGTCGCACTGGCGAACACCGGCGGCGGCGTAATCGTGTTTGGCGTGAACGATCAATTGCGCGTTGAAGGCGTTGACGATCCGGAGCGAGTTCAGGAAGACCTGGTTCGGATTTGCCGAGAAGAAGTTCAGCCGCCGCTCGTTCCTTTTATCGATCGCGTCGCGCTCGACAACGGCCGGCGCATCGTGGCACTCGATATCGAAAGCAAAAGACGGCCGTATCGCACGCGCGACGGTCGTTTTTATTTGCGCATCGGCGACGAAAAACGCGAGGCTTCGCGCGAGGAGATTTCGACGCTTTTGGACGAAGCACGGCCGCTTCGTTACGAAAGCGTACCGGCGCTCGGCGCCACGATGGCGGATATCGACGAAGCGCATCTTTGGACGTATTTACGCGCCTTCGAGGGCGGCGCTTTTGAAGAGTCGGCGGTGGTTGATTATCCGACGAGCGAAGTGCTCGAACGCGACTTGTTGCTGGCTACTTCAGATGGCAATGAAATCGTGCCGACTGTCGCGGGATTGTTGTTGTTTGGCAGTGACGAACGAGTGGCTGAGTTAGTGCCGCGTGCAGCGGTGACCGCGACGCGTTTCTCCGGTGACTCGCCGCAGTCGCCAGTGATCGAGCGCGTGAAAATCGCGGGTAACTTGCTCAACGTTTACGAAGCACTAAATCGCTTTCTAATTCGCTACTGCGACTTGCGCGATTCGCGACCGCGTAACGGCGTTGAGAATGGTCCGGACGACTCGCCCGTGCCCGCGCGCGCTAACTATCATCGCGGCGTAGTTGCGGAAGCGATTACAAACATGCTCTCGCACCGAGATCTCGCACTCAGAGATCTGCCGAGCCGTTTACACATCTACGATCATTCGTTGGAGTTTGTGAATGCGCGGAGGAGTGTGGGGTTTTCGCCGGTGGCCCAAAAAGCGATTCGCTACGGCATGCCACAGCGGTTGAATCCGCAGTTGGCGGCAGTGCTGACGAATGCTGCTTATGGTTTGCCGCTGAGTTTGCGCGGGTTACCGTCGTTGTTGCGCGAGGCGAGACGTTTTGCAAATCGAAAGGCGGAAATCGTGTCTTTCAACGACGAGTTCCGCCTGCGAATTTACGGGATTTAGCTGTTTACTTTTGAGTTTGGCCGTCCGCCTTCGGCGCGATGTAGGCAGTGCGCGCTTGAATCGTGTATTCCTTGTCGTCGTAAGTGCCGTCGCCGTCAACGTCAACACTCACTTTCAACTTGTGCTCCTTACCATCGCGCACGTCACCGGGATTGAAACCGAGACTATACTGGCTGCGCAGTAACGCATTGATGTTGCCGAGCACCTTCGGCAACTCGCCCTCGAACGTCACCGGAAAATAAGCGCCGCCTGTTTCCTTCGCAAACGTTTGCAGCGTGTTGTCAGCTTGCAGCCAGGTCATGCGCCCGGGCATTCCACCTAAGCTGTCCTGCGCCGGCAAACTGTCGCCGTATATCTTCTTGAACAGGTTTGCGGTGCCGATGATGTAAACAGGCACGCCGGAATTTTTCAAAACTTTGCGCGCGTCGCCGTAGTTGATCTTGCTGAACGTGTCGATGCCCGACGCGACCAGCAGCACCGCGCGGCGGCGTCCTTGCACTGAAACCATTCCGGAGTAATCAGATTTTTCCGACTTCGAATCCTCGAGCACCACTGAATCACCGCGGCCACCGACCAGCACGAATTTCAATGCGTCAAACAGATTCGTCTCGCGAAACGCCGGCGTGTTTCGCAACAGTAGCGTGATCACGGCGTTCAGCCGTCCCGGATCGTTGGTAAAGTCGGTTAACGGAGTCGGACGGATGTCGAAAGCAGTGACGGAAACGTAATCGTCGGGCGGCTTGATGAACTGCGAAAGGAACATTGCGGTCGGCCGGATGACTTCGTACGTGCCGGGCTCGTAGCCACGGCTGCCGTAGAGTCCAAACAATTCCGACCACTTACTGTACTCGACCACCATCGCCACCGTGATCGGCGCTTCGGGTGTCGCGAAGTTTGTGATTGTTTGCTGGGTGCCGTCCGCGAAAAGCGCGAAGTTGCCTTTTTTTAGACCCGTGACGATCTGACCGCTCTTCTTGTGGTAAACGACCGCATCGACGTTGACGAGGCCGGTCGAGATGGTGACTTTTTCGATGTCTTGCGGCTTTGTGGGAACAATGTCTTGCGGTACGGGTTCCTGTTCACCGGGCTTCTGCGTCTCGCTGGGACGCTTGTTTTTCTTTTCGTTGGACGTGGGCGGCTGGCGGCGCGACTGCGAAAAGCCGGGAATAATCGTGCCCATCATCAGCAATACGGAAAGAGACAAAGCAAAAAATGCGTATATTCGCTTGGATTTCATAATTCTTACTCCGAGGGTCGTCCCACGTGATCCAGGGGTGTGATGCGCCCGCTTCTACGCGAGTTTACCACTACCGGCCGATTGCTTCGGCTTCGATGACGATGTCGTAGCTGCCGGTATTATCGGCCAAATCGCCCTCGTTTACACCCAGGAACAGCACTCCGTCGCGTTGCGCGACAAACTCCCGGCGCGGACCGACAAGGATGAAATCGTCGTTGTCGTCGCCAATTACGGCGATCAGGGCGCCAGTAGCTTCGTTACGCATTAACTTGTCCGAGTCCTGTATGGCCGACAGCCCGCCGGGGGTCGAGAAACGTCCGCGGCCGAGCGAGACGCGGCCCGATGCGCTGATGCGCAGACGCTGGCCTTTTCTTACGACGAGCCCGCTGTTGGTCCAGCCGTTGTTTGAGCTGTCAGCTCGCACGCCGACTTTGATCGTAAAGAAAGTTGGCGGAGCGGATGAAGCTGGGCCGGGATCGACCGTTCGTGGACTCGGACCGATGCCGCTGTCGGGCTGGTTGTTTGGATTCGAGGGCCGCATTGCGGGAGGGTTGTTCTGGGCGGTTAAGTCCTCGGTGTTGGTATTGCCGCTCGTATTGGCGTCGAACTCGATCGACTCGACGTCTTCAACGTAGACGGTCGTCTGCCCGCGTCGTCCTCTGGCGTTACCGCCGATCAGGATGGTGAACTGCTGGTCCTTAAACCCGATCACCTGACCCCGGATGACGCTGCCATCCTTGAGCCGAATCGTATCCGCGAGCAACGGCGCGGCGGTGGACAACACCAGCGTTACTGCGAGCAGCAGTCGAAATGTTTTTCTCATGATACTTCTCCTTGAGGGCATTCCGTTTCGGGAGGTTTAGCAGTAGTTGGATGCTTTTGCAAGCGGGAGAGACTATTGAGTTTATTCGGCTTTGAAGACGCGGATCAAGTAGTAATAAGAGGGGAACAGGAGAAGTGCGCCGGCTGCGAGGGCGGCGAGTAGTAATTCGAGTGTGATCCGGGGGGCGGCGGCTGAGGTGATGGAGATGTCTGGTTCAACGAGATTCGGGTATTGAGCGAGGGCCCAGCCGAGAAGAATCAACGTGACTTGCCCGGCTGCGCAGATGCGCGCGAGTTTGTAACGGCGAGTCAAGAGCGTCAGAAATGCACTGACTGCGAAGATGGCGGTGAAGAGATGCAGGCCCAACGCCCACCATGTTCGACTGATGCCCGCGCGTACGGTTGGTGCGCCGTTGCCGGCCAAGATGAAAACTGTTAGCGCCAAAAGGCCGACTGCTACACCCGCCAACAGTGCGCGCATACGAAAGTCTTCCGACAAGCTTCGCGGCTCAGTCTCGTTTCGCTGTTTACTCTGCAACTCTCGTTGTTCGGCTTCGACCGTCAAATAAACCGCCGCTAGAAACGCGAACAACGCCAGCGCGAAGAACCCTACGGCAAACGGAAACGGCGCGAGCCACGAACTGAAGAAGCCACTCGTCAACGCACCGTTCTCAACACGAATCGTTCCCGAAGCGATTGCGCCTAGAATAGTGCCAAGAAGTATCGGCGTGATGATGCTGGCGATCGAAAACACGAGACTCCAGCGGCGTTGCACGTCGTCGCGCTGAACGTCGTAAGTGCGAAACGTAAACGCGGTGCCGCGCAAAACAATGCCGATGAGCAGCAGCGAGATCGGAATGTGAAGCGCCGTCGCGATCGTCGCGAACGCGGGCGGAAAAGCGGTGAAGAGAACCACGATTACGAGTATCAGCCACACGTGATTTGCTTCCCACACCGGACTGATCGCATCCGCGATTAGCGCGCGTTGCTCGCGCGCGCGGCGGCCGAAAGCAAACAGGTCCCAAACGCCGCCGCCGTAATCCGCTCCGCCCAAAAGCGCGTAAAGGACGAGCGACGCGACCATCACACCGGCGATAATCGACTCAAGCGACAACTCGCGCCTCCTCCGGCCGCGGCTCGGGATCTTTCGGACTCGCCGCGACCTGCCGCAGCAACAAGAAAACCGTGATCACCGCGAGAAAGATGTAGAGCACGGTGAACGTGATGAACGGCACGACCAGGTGCGGCATCGGCGTCACTGCTTCACTCGTACGCATCACGCCGTAAATGATCCACGGTTGGCGTCCGACTTCCGTTACCGTCCAACCCGTCTCGATCGCGATGAATCCGAGCGGCGCCGCAGCGATGAGCGCACGCAAAAACCATTTCGAATCCAACCAGTTTTGCTTACGCCGCCCGCGCCAATATCGCCACACAGCCCAAACAGCCACCAGCATCATCGCCACGCCACACGCGACCATGATCTGAAACGAGATGTGTACGATCGCGATGGGCGGGTGCGTGTCCGCGGGAAAATCGTTCAGGCCTTTAACAACGGCATTCGGATCGTCGTAAGCCAGTATGCTGAGTGCATAAGGAATTTCGATCGCGTAACGCGTCGTGCGCGCTTGTTCGTCGGGAATGCCGCCGATTCGCAACGGCGCGCCTTGTTCTGTTTGAAACTGTCCTTCGAACGCCGCGAGCTTCACAGGCTGAGTTTGCGCAACTCTTTTCGCGATTAAATCGCCGCTCAACGGCTGCAGGATCGCACTCACACCTCCAACCAGCAACGCGATCGCCAACGCCGCGCGATGAAAGCGATTATCCGGATCGCGTCTGAGCATGAACGCGTGAATACCCGCGACGACAAATCCCGTCGCAGCATACGCGGCGAGTGTCATGTGAAGTGTTTGTGGAAACGC
>DATEHX010000243.1:0-12775 GCA_035279345.1 Pyrinomonadaceae bacterium
CTTTTTGGCTTACTCACGATTGAAACAAAAGGCTGAAGCCGATAAGGAACTGGCTGAATTCAAGCGGCTCGAAGAAATCAACCGGCACGGCGCCACGCCTCTGGGCGCGGCCATGAAACCCGGCTCGACAATGGACGGCGAAACCTTGCCGCCATTGCCGGCCGCGGCTTCGGGCGACACTGCCAAGCCTCGAACACCTTAGATTGGAGCCGGACCTTTGCGACGCGCCGCTTTCGTCTCGTTCATACTCATCGCTCTTGTTTTCACCACCGCTCACGGTCAAGACGCGCCTTCAATAACGAAAGTCGATCCGCCCTCGTGGTGGTCCAATCACACAATCAATCCGATCCGGCTTTTAATCCGTGGTAAAAACTTGTCTGGTGCACGCGTGCGTTCAGGTAATGCGCGACTGACCGTAACCAATCTAAGACAAAACTCAAACTACTTATTCCTGGACCTCCGCATCAGTCCCCAAACCAAGCCCGGCAAATATGCTTTGTCGGTAGAGACGAACGCAGGTAAAGCGGACGTACCGTTTATCGTTGAAGGAAGTCTTAACACAGATAAAAACTTTCAAGGGATCTCCGCGGATGACGTGATCTACCTGATCATGATCGATCGTTTTGCGGATGGGGATCGATCGAACAATGCGTCAGACGATTTTCAAAACACACGTTCCTATCATGGCGGCGATCTGCGCGGCATCATCGACCGCCTGCCGTACTTGAAAGATCTCGGCGTCACCGCGCTCTGGCTGACTCCGTGGCACGACAACTGGAACGGCGTGAACCGTTGCGACAAGCCATGGTGTCCGAACACGTATTACCACGGTTATCACGCGATCGATTATTACGCGGTCGAGGATCGGTTCGGCGATCTCGCAACGTTGCGGGAGTTGGTCGACAAGGCGCATGCGTTGGGCGTGAAAGTCATTCAGGATCAGGTGGCGAATCACGTTGGTTCGCAGCACCCGTGGGTCAAGGATCCGCCGCTGCCGAACTGGTTTCACGGCACGCTTGCCGATCATCAGCTCAACACTTTCCGAAACAGCGTCTTACTTTCGCCGCACTCGCATCCGCAGGACGTGCGCCGGGTGCTTGATGGCTGGTTCAGCGACGATCTGCCGGATATGAACCAGGAAGAGCCGGAAGTGGCGCGTTACGAGATCCAGAATGCGTTGTGGTGGGTTGGCGTTACGGGAATCGACGGCATTCGCCAGGACACGATTCAGTACATGCCGCGAACGTTCATTCGCGATCTGTCTCTGGCGCTGCATCGCCAATACCCGGGGTTGTGGATGGTGGGCGAGGTATTCGAACGCGACGCGGCGCATACGGCGTTTTTCATCGGCGGCCACACGGGTTGGGACGGGATCGATACGAAGCTCGATTCCGTTTTCGATTTTGCGCTTTGGAATACGTCGCTCAGAGTTTTTACCAACAAGCTTCCGTTGCACGCGCTGCGCGATCAGTTGAAGTACGACGCGCTTTATCCCGATCCTTCGAAGCTCACGGTGCTCGCGAACAATCACGACACGCCGCGCTTCCTATCGCTCGAAGGCGCAAGTGTGACGGGCGCGATGCTTTACACGGCTTTTATTTTGAGCGTGCGTGGAATACCGCAGCTTTATTACGGCGAAGAGATCGCGATGGAGGGTGGCGAAGATCCGGATAACCGCCGCGACTTTCCAGTCAGTGCTTTTGAAGCGCGCACCCGCAAGCCGAAAGAACGCGAGATGTTTGAATGGACGCGAGACTGGATTCGTTTGCGCCGCGAACATTCCGCGCTGCGTCGCGGCCGGCTGATCGATCTCGTTTACGACGACAACGTTTACGTCTTCGCCAGACAAGACAACACTGAAACCGTGATCGTCGCTATCAACCGTCAGGACAAGGAGCACGAAGTGACGTTGCCATTCAAAGCGCTCACGCCGCTACTTGGAAAAATCCGTGTAATCCGTGGCCCAAATGTTGTTCTTCCAGCTAATTCAGCAGTCGCTTTCAAAGCATCATGAACTTTACGCGAGCCAGTGGCATTCTGCTTCACCCGACCTCGCTGCCGGGTCCATTTGGTACCGGCGATCTTGGACCAGAGGCGTACAAGTTTGCCGATTTTCTCGTGAGCGCCGGACAGAGTCTGTGGCAAGTGTTGCCGCTCGGGCCAACCGGTTACGGCGACTCGCCTTACGCGTGTTTCTCGGCGTTTGCGGGAAACACCTCGCTCATTAGTCCAGAGAAGTTGAACCTGGGATTTCAAACCGATAAAAATGAGATTCTACGTGGCGCTTATCAAGACTACACGCAAACAACGGATACGAACCTCCGCAGCGACTTCGAAACGTTCGCCCTGCGTGAGGCGCACTGGCTTGATGACTACGCGCTCTTCCGCGCTCTGAAAGATGCACACAACGGCGTGGCGTGGAACGATTGGGCACCTGAGTTTGCGAGCCGCGAACCCACCGCGCTCGCCGGCGCTCGCGAACAATTGCGCGAAGAGATCGAAGCGCAGAAGTTTTATCAGTTCCTCTTCTTCAAGCAGTGGTTTGCATTGAAAGACTACTGCAACGATCGCGGCATCAAGATTGTCGGCGACCTGCCGATCTTCGTGGCCCAGGACTCCGCCGACGTTTGGACCAATCCCGATCAGTTCAAGTTGGATAAAGACGGCCGCCCGCTCGTCGTGGCCGGTGTGCCCCCCGACTACTTCAGCGCCACGGGCCAGCTTTGGGGCAATCCACTTTACAACTGGGAGCGCATGCAAGCCGACGATTTTGCGTGGTGGATCGAACGCGTGCGCGCGACGCTGAAGGTCGTCGATATGGTACGCGTGGACCACTTCCGCGGCTTTGCGGCGTGTTGGGAAATTCCCGGCGGCGACACAACGGCGGAGCGCGGGCAGTGGGTTGAAGCGCTGGGCAGGGAACTGTTCGCGGCGATTCGTCAGACGTTGGGCGAGTTGCCGATCATCGCCGAAGACCTGGGCGTGATCACGCCGGACGTGGTGGCGTTGCGCGATGAGTTTGGTTTTCCCGGCATGCGCATTCTTCAGTTTGGTTTTGGCGGCGACACAAAGAACCTCGACCTGCCCCACAACTACATTGCAAACGTTGTCGCTTACACCGGCACGCACGACAACGACACGACCGTGGGTTGGTTTCAGAGTGTCGCAGGCGAGGGCTCGACGCGCACCGAAGAGCAGATCGAACGCGAGCGGCGCTTCTGTTTGGACTATCTGAACAGCGACGGCGGGGAGATTCACTGGGACTTCATTCGCGCGGTGTTTGCGTCGGTCGCAAACACCGCGATCGTGCCGTTGCAGGACGTGCTCGGACTCGGTACCGAGGCGAGGATGAATCTCCCGAACAGCACCGAAGGAAACTGGTCGTGGCGCTACCGCGCAGGCGCACTCACCGACGACATCGCAGCCCGCCTGAAAATGCTAACGACACTCTATGGACGACTGCTTGTCTGTGTTTTCTGTGTTTGTCTGTGGCCATTAATGATTTCGGCGCAGCAGAGTTTGAAAGTCGATCCACCAAGCTGGTGGGCCAGAAGTTCGCTCAATCCCATTCGTTTGCTGGTCCGCGGTCGAAACCTAAAAAACACCCCGATTCAAATCTCCGGTCCTGGCGTGCGCATTGTCGGCGCACCAAAAATCAATGAACGAGGCACTTACGCTTTTGTCGATGTCGCGATCGCGCCAAACGCACAGCCCGGCCAGCGCACCATAACTATCGGCTCAGGGCGCGGTTCTTTCGAAGTTCTTCCGCCACTGAATCGACAAGGCCGTTTTCAGGGCTTCTCGCCGGCCGACGTGCTCTACCTGGCCATGATCGATCGCTTCAGCGACGGCGACAAATCAAACAACGATCCGCCGCAGTCGCGCGGCATCTACGATCCTAAGAACAAGTTCTATTACCACGGCGGCGATCTTCAAGGCGTAATCGACAAACTTCCTTACCTCAAAGACCTCGGCATCACCGCGATCTGGCTAACGCCGTGGTACGACAACTACGATCGTCTGAATCAGATCGAGTTGAAGGAAGGCAACCCCAGCACCGGCTTTCACGGTTACAACCCGCAGGACTTCTACGGTGTTGAAGAACACTTCGGGTCGTTGGCTAAACTGCAAGAGTTGGTCGATGCCGCGCACCGGTCGGGGATCAAGATCATTCAGGATCAGGTCGTCAATCACACTGGTCCGTATCATCCGTGGGTCGACGATCCGCCGACTCCCACGTGGTTCAACGGCACCAAGTCAAACCATCTGAACAACGTCTTTCAAACGTGGGTGCTTCACGATCCGCGGCCGGTCGAACAACTAAAGCGCGAAACGATGGAAGGCTGGTTTCTCGACTTTCTTCCTGATCTAAACCAGCACGACCGTGAAGTATCGCGCTACCTGATTCAGAACACGTTGTGGTGGATCGGCGTCAGCGGGCTCGATGGCATTCGGATGGATACCTGGCAGTACGTGCCGAACGAGTTTTGGCGCGATTGGAATGCGGCGCTCAAGCGTGAGTTTCCGAATTTCAAAGTCGTCGGCGAAGTGAAGGATGGCGATGTGGTCCATACTGCGTTTTTTCAGAAAACAGGGGCTGAGTCATTACTCGACTTTCCGCTGTTCTATTCGATCCGGCATGCGTTTGCCGAAGGTGGACGGATCGATGAAATCCCAAAGACACTCGCACGAGATTATCTCTACACCAATCCGGAAATCCTCGTTACGTTGCTCGGCGGTCACGATGATGGACGCTTCATGAGTGAAAAGGGCGCGACGATCGCGGGACTGAAGCTGGCGAATGCGTTTGTGTTGACCACGCGCGGTGTGCCGCAGCTTTATTACGGCGATGAGATCGCGATGACCGGACCAGACGAGCCGACGACGCGCGGCGATTTTCCCGGTGGTCCACGGACGGAAGAAGAGCGGGAGTTGTTTGAGTACGTCAGACGGCTGATCGCGTTAAGGCGGGAACTTGAGCCGCTGAGAACGGGCCGGCTGGTTAATTTGTATGTTTCAGAACAGCAGTATGCGTACGCACGGGGGAATGTGATCGTTGTTATTAACAATGACGGTAAGCAAGCCGAGATCAGTTTTGCCACGGATTTTACGGATGGAACACGGATACATGATCGATTGGGAGTGGCGGCAGAAGCTGTCGTGCGCGAGGGAAGAGTGAAAATTACTCTGCCCACCCGTTCCGCGGCGATTTTTGTGAGGAAGGACCAGTAGATGCAGAAACCACGCTTGAGCTTCTGGCAGATCTGGAACATGAGCTTTGGGTTCCTCGGTATTCAGTTTGGCTGGGGCTTGCAGCTCGCCAACATGAGCCCGATCTACAAGTATCTGCATGCCGAAGAGAGCCAGCTTCCGTATCTCTGGCTCGCTGGTCCAATCACCGGTCTCCTCATTCAACCGATCATCGGTTCGATGAGCGATCGAACGTGGAACCGGCTCGGCCGGCGGCGTCCTTATTTTCTGGCCGGCGCGATTCTCGCGAGCATCGCACTGTTTTTCATGCCGGATTCGTCGGCACTTTGGATGGCCGCCGGTCTGCTTTGGATACTCGACGCAAGCATCAACATCACGATGGAACCGTTTCGCGCGTTTGTCGCGGACAAGTTGCCGGAAGAACAGCGCACGCTCGGTTTTGTGATGCAGAGTTGGTTCATAGGTATAGGACAGACACTGGCGAACGGGCTGCCATACCTTTTTACGGCGCTCGGTGTGGTCGGTGTAATGTCCACGGGGATTCCGCTTTCGGTTGATTACTCGTTCAAGATCGGCGCGATTGTTTTTCTCGTGGCAGTGCTTTGGACTGTGCTGACGACGAAAGAGTATCCGCCTGAAGACATGGAAGCTTTTCTACGTTTACGCGCTGAAAAGAGAGGTTGCCTCGCAGGTTTCGCGGAGATCTTTTCCTCGCTGGCCGAGATGCCCGGCACGATGAAACAGCTCGCAGTGGTTCAATTCTTCACGTGGTTTGCGTTGCCGTGCATGTGGCAGTTTTTCGGGATCGCGATCGCGCGGCACGTTTTCCGTGCGCCGAACGAACAATCTCCGCTGTTTGCGGAAGGGACGGAATGGGGCGGCCTGTGTTTCGCCGCTTACAACGTGGTCTGCTTTCTCATCGCGTTCTTGTTGCCGGGATTGGCGAATAAGTTGGGCCGCAAAACGGTTCACATGATCGCGTTAGTTTGTGGCGGCATCGGTCTAATCTCGGTCTTATTCATTTCCAACAAATACATGTTGTTCGCGAGCATGGCGGGTGTTGGCATCGCCTGGGCGTCGATCTTGTCGATGCCTTACGTGATGCTCTCGACCGCGGTGCCGCCGGCGCGCATGGGTGTTTACATGGGCGTCTTCAACTTGTTCATCGTGATTCCACAGATCGTGATGTCGCTAATCGTGCCGAACATCTTCAACAACTTGCTCGGTGGTGATCCACGCAACGCAGTCGTCCTCGGCGGTTTTAGTCTTTTAGTTGCCGCCGCAACAGTCTTGATCGTTCGCGACGTACATGAAATCCGTACTTAAAATCCTTTTAATCCCCGTCCTGTTTTTCTCAGCAAGCGGCGCTCTGGCCCAACAGCGCCCGGTTCCCGACTGGGTTCGCGACGGAGTCATCTACGAAATCTATCCGCGTGCCTTTTCGCAACAGGGAAACTTCAACGCCATTACCGCCCGTCTCGACGAACTAAAAGATCTCGGCGTCACGATCCTGTGGCTCATGCCGATTCATCCGATCGGCCAGGAGAAGAAGAAGGGAACTATCGGCAGCCCTTACGCGGTGCGCGACTACTACGCGATCAATCCCGATTACGGCACTGGTGATGATCTAAAAAGGCTTGTCAAAGAGGCACACGCGCGCGGCCTGAAAGTCATCATCGACATCGTCGCCAATCACACGTCGTGGGACAGCGTGTTGATGAAGCATCCGGAGTTCTACAAGCGCGACGCGAAAGGCAACATCACTTATCCCTACGATTGGTACGACATCGCCGCGTTGAACTACGACAATCAGCAACTGCGCGGCTACATGATCGACATGTTGAGGTACTGGATTCGCGAGTTTGACCTCGACGGTTTTCGTTGTGATGTGGCGGGAGAAGTGCCGACGGAATTTTGGGAACGCGCGCGGGTTGAGTTGGAGAAGGTCAAGCCGGACATCGTGATGCTTGCCGAAGCGCACAAAGCCGAGTTGCTGGTGAAGGCTTTCGATCTCGACTATTCGTGGCCGCTTCACAGTGCGCTGGCGAAGGTGTTGTGGGGACAAGCGCCAGCCTCGACTCTGCGCGAGGAGTGGGAGAAGGAGGTCAAGGAGTGGCCCAAAGGCGCATTGCACATGCGCTTCTCCGACAATCACGACGAGCGGCGCGCGATTGCGCGTTTCGGCGAACCGGCTGCACTCGCGGCTTCGGCGCTGGTGTTTACACTTGATGGCGTGCCGATGATCTACAACGGCATGGAGGTCGGCGACACTACCGAATCGGGCGCGCCGGCGTTGTTTGAGAAGTTGCCGATCTTCTGGTCCATCGCGGAGCGTCGTCCGGAGTTTCGCAAGTTTTACAAAGAGATGATGGCGCGGCGCCGGGCAAGCCGGGCGTTGCGGCGCGGGACGTTGGAATGGGTCGGCAACTCCGACGAGTCGCGTGTCGTGTCGTTTGTGCGGCGCTTTGAAGGTGAAGAAGTTTTGGTCGCGATTAATTTTTCAAATAAGCCTTTCGTTGGGATGGTCCGAGGGGCTAACGTTTCGCTGGCTGCGTGGGGGTCGAAAATCGAGAGCGCTAAGGAAGGGGATGTTAAAGCCGATTTGGGATCGAAATCACGCTGGCCGACCGCCGCGAAGAATGGATTCGGAACGTCGGTCACGATCGACTCAAAAGTATGGTTTACACTCGCGAATGGTGTGATGACTGAAGTGTTCTATCCGACGATCGATTCGCCGAAAGTGAAGCGGCTCCAGTTGCATGTGCATACTGACGCCGGAGTCGAACAGGAGCTCAACGACACGCTGTATCGAATGGAGTTGCCGAGCGCGGCCTCGCTGACGTTTCGGCAAATGAACATCGCGAAGAGCGGGCGTTACACGATCGCTAAAACTTACGTCACCGATCCGCGGAGAAATTCGGTATTGATCAACGTCCGGTTTCAGAGTCAAATCCCTTCCCACCTTTCCGCGCATTACGAACCGTCGTTGAGGAACCGCGGCAACTCGGCATTGCTCTCGAATTGCGGGTCTAAGCCTCAAAGCGTTTTCGAGTGCACGATCGTGCTCGGTTTTGGCGAGAACGTCGCAACCGCGACTAGCGCCGCGCGCGATTCGCTTGCACGCGGGTTTGCAGCAGTGAGTCGTGATTATGCAGCAGGCTGGAAGAGTTATGTTTTCACGTTGCCACGCGTCGATGCGGCGTATCAGCAGCAGTTCAATATGGCCGCGATGGTTCTGCGTGGACTCGAAGACAAGACCTTTCGCGGCGCGGTGATCGCTTCGCCGTCCGTGCCGTGGGGTGGCGGAGCCGATGCGGACGAAGCGACGATCAGCGGTTATCACGCGGTGTGGTCGCGCGATCTGTATCACGTTGCGACCGCCTTCATCGCGCTCGGTGACGTTGCTACCGCGAAGCGCCTGCTCGATTACCTTTTTCGCTTTCAACAAAAACCCGACGGTAGCTTCCCGCGAAACACGTGGGTTGACGGGCGTGTGATTGGCGACGGTTTGCAAATGGACCAGGTCGCGTTGCCGCTTGTGCTCGCTTATCAACTCAGGCGCAACGATCGGATGACGTGGCAGAAACACATCAAACCGGCCGCGGATTTGATCGTGCGGCGTGGTCCAAAAACGGATCAGGATCGTTGGGAAGAAAAGTCGGGATACTTTCCGGCCACAGTGGCGGCGCAGATCGCGGGACTCGTTTGTGCGGCTGAGATTGCGAAGGTTAACGGTGACACAGAATCAGCCGCGCGGTATCTCAACGCGGCTGACGGGTGGGCGCGAAACGACGAGTTGATAGATCCGGCGCGTGTTGACGCGGGTTTTCTCGAGTTGGTGCGGTTGGGAGTAAAACCGGCGCGGGATAAAAGCATTATTGAAGCGCTGGCGATAGTTGATAAAACGATAAAGGTTAAGAGTCCCGCTGGTGAAGCGTGGTATCGATACCACAACGATATGTATGGCGAGACGCCGAGTGGTAGAGACTTTGATGGCCGCAACGGCGTCGGGCGGCTTTGGACGCTGCTCACGGGTGAACGCGGCGAGTACGAGATTGCCGCAGGTGATTTCGTTGCTGCGCGTCGTCGACTCGAGACGATGTCGCGGTTCGCGAACGATGGATTGATGATTCCCGAACAGGTGTGGGATCGAAGCGAGTCACCAAATCCTCTCCTTCGTTTTGGCGAGGGTACTGGCTCGGCAACGCCGCTGGCGTGGTCCATGGCCCAGTTCATTCGCCTCGCCATGAATCTCAAGCATCGTCGAAACCTGGAGACGCCGCCAGTCGTCGCACAGCGTTATCTCTCGAAGCCACAAAGAAGCACAAAGGATTTTGCTAACTAGTTTCTCGAATGAGCAGCGAGGCCAAAAATTTGATATTTGCGGCGGACCTTGGCGGGACCCACTTGCGCGCCGCTGTTGTGGACGAGTGTGGGAAGATCCATTTTCGTTCGAAACAGAACACGCCGCAGGGAACAGATCCGAATGAGATCGTGAGCGCTGTTGTGAACGCAGTGCGTGAGATTGGTCCAGCGGCTGATGAACTGAAAGCGGTGTCGCTAGTCGTACCGGGAACGGTGAAGGTTGAAGAAGGGACCGTGGTAAAGGCGCCGAATCTTCCGTGTCTCGATGGCTTCCCACTCGCGGCTGCGTTGACCAACGAACTCGGTCTGCCCGCGATTCTCGAAAATGATGCGAATGCTGCCGCGGTCGGTGAGATGTGGCAGGGCGCGGCGCGTGGTTGCCGCACGATCATCTGCGTGACGCTTGGCACCGGTGTTGGCGGTGGCATTATTCTCGACGGTGAATTGTGGCGCGGTGTCGATGGCGCGGCGGCGGAGATCGGGCACATGTGTGTCGATCCGTTTGGTGGTGTTGCCTGCACGTGCGGGAGTCGCGGGTGTTTGGAAGTGTTTGCGTCGGCTACGGCGATCGTGCGCATGACGCGCGAAGCGAGTCCGCGCTATCCGGAATCGGTTTTGCACGCGAGTCGAAACTTAACCGCGGCGTCGATCTTTGCGGCCGGTTTGCAGGGCGATGAACTGGCGCTTGAGATCTTTCGGCGCATGGGTGTTTATCTGGGCATCGGTCTCGCGAATCTCATCAACATTCTGAATCCCGAGATGATCGTGATCGGAGGCGGGGTGGTGAATGGTTGGGATCTGTTTGCGAAAGACATGATGCAACAAGTTGAGGAGCGCGCGTTTCCGCTGCTGGCGGCGCGCGTGAAGATTGAGAGGGCGAAGTGTGGCGACGACGCCGGGCTGCTCGGCGCTGCGCGCCTTGCAGCGATGCCGAGCCGATGAAAAGACGAAGAATTTAAGAGAATCTGAGAGAGTGATGAAAAGACTGCGAAGCTGGGTGCTAATCGGTGGGTCGATCTGTTTGCAAATCGTTCTGGCGGCTGCGCCTGTGGCCGCGCAGGATATAGCTGCACTGCAACCGATCGGAGATGTTGATAGTTTTCAGAAGACTGAGAACGCGGTCACGTTTCGCTTCAAGGACGAGTCGCGGGTTCAGGTGACGATTCTGGCGGCGGATTTGGTTCGGGTGCGGGCCGCGTTTAAGAAACCGATACCGGCGCGAGATCATTCGTGGGCTGTTGCGAAGGAAAGTTGGACCACCCCGCGTTGGACGCTCAACGAAACGCCGGAAGCGGTGACTATTGCGACGGATGAAGTGGAAGTAGTCGTGCGTCGAGCGCCTTTGCTGATCGAGTTTCGCGACGCAAGAACGCACCAACCGATCAATTCGGATGAACGGCCGATGGCTTACGACGCCAAGGGGCAGCTCGCCGCAATGATGTTCGATCCGAAGGCCGGTAACTTCATCGCGGTCTCGAAAAAACTCGGCTTCGACGAACACTTCTACGGCCTCGGAGAAAAAGCAGCGCGCCTCGACAAGCGCCGCGGTTTCTTCGTCAACTGGAACTCCGACACGCCCGGTTACACCGAAGGCAAAGACCCGATCTACCAAACCATTCCGTTCTACATCGGCCTGCAACGCGGCAACGCTTACGGCATCTTTTTCGACAACAGCTATCGCAGCTATTTTGACTTCGGCCGCTCTTCGCAACAACGCGCGTGGTTCGGCGCCGAGGGCGGCGAAGTAAACTATTACTTCTTCCATGGACCATCGATCAAAAAGATCCTCGGCCGCTATGCGGATCTAACTGGTCACATGCCGTTGCCGCCGCTGTGGGCGCTCGGCAATCAGCAGAGCCGCTGGAGTTACTATCCTGACGCGATGGTCGAGGAAGTCGTGCGGCAGTATCGCGAACGCGATCTCCCACTCGACGTCGTCCACCTCGACATCGATTACATGCTCGGCTATCGAGTCTTCACGTTCGATCCGCAACGCTTCCCGAATCCAAAAGCACTCGCGGAGAAACTCGGCCGCGAGGGAGTCAAGCTGGTGACGATCGTCGATCCCGGCGTGAAGCACCAACCACGAACTTCCGGCAACGGCGATCGCTACTTCGTTTTCGAACAAGGTCTCGAGCGAAACTTTTTTCAACGCCGCGGCAACGGCGACCTGTTTGTGCCGCGCGTGTGGCCGGGGGAAAGCGTTTTCGTCGACTACACGCGGCCCGACGCACGCCGCTGGTGGGGCGATCTTCATCGCGTCTACACCGACAATGGCATCGCCGGCATCTGGAACGACATGAACGAGCCGTCAGATTTTGTCGACCAGACCGGCAAGAACCAGTTGGACGTTGTCAGCTACGACGAAGGCGAGAAGACGACGCACGCCAAGAACCGCAACACGTTTGCGTTGCTGATGGCGCGCGCGACTTACGAAGGACTCGAACGCCTGCGTCCAAATCAACGCCCGTACGTGATCACACGCGCGGCTTATGCCGGGATTCAACGCTACGCGACGATGTGGACCGGCGATACGAACAGCACGTGGGAAGCGCTAGCATTGAATATTCCGATGTTTACTTCGTTAGGTCTCTCCGGTGAGCCGTTTGTGGGCAGCGATGTCGGCGGGTTTATTGGCCGCGGCAACGGCGAGTTGCTGGTGCGTTCGTATCAGGTGAGTTTTCTCGCGCCGTTCTGCCGCAATCACAAAGTGATCGACGGTTACGATCAGGAGCCGTGGCGTTTCGGAAAATACTACGAGGACGTCATTCGCAAGTTTCTGAAGCTGCGTTATCACCTGCTGCCGTTTCTCTACACGAATCTGGAAGAAGCGCATCGCACCGGCGTGCCGCTGTTTCGTCCTTTATTACTGAATTATCAAAACGACGCGAGCACCTACAATCTCGACGATCAGTTCATGATTGGCGAAGACGTGTTGGTGGCTCCGATCGTGAAGCCCGACGTGACGCGGCGTTTGGTCTATCTGCCCACAGGGACGTGGTACGACTACTGGACCAACAAGAAATACGCAGGCGGCACGATGATAGCGGTTGATGCGCCACTCGACACGGTACCGATGTTTGTACGCGCGGGCGCGATGATTCCCACTGTTCCGCCGCGCAACTACGTCGGCGAGCAGCCGGCGGATCCGGTGACGTTCGTCATCTATCCGGACGACAAGGGCTTCGCTGCGGGCCGG
>DATEHX010000244.1:0-3708 GCA_035279345.1 Pyrinomonadaceae bacterium
CCGATCCCGTCTCCCGCACATCTCCCGCACCACTCATGCGAACGATCAAATATCCAAACGGAATCGATCCGATGAGGTACGCAACAATGACGACGAGTACCGAGTTCATTCTGTTTCGACAGGATTTACAAAATTAACAAGATAGGAACTTTACCTCAGTAAAACCCATCTTGTTAATTCTGTAAATCCTGTCAGATTAATCGGCGCCGCAGGAGATCGAGCGCGGCTTGGGAGGCGCGCCAGCGGATGAGATGGCGATCGCCGGGAAGGTGAAGTTTGCGATGTTCGGTTTTGAGGTCGTCGGCGAGGGCGATGAAGACGGTGCCAACGGGCTTCTCTTCGGTGCCGCCGCCGGGGCCGGCAATGCCGGTGATCGATAGACCGAAGTCCGTGCCCGCGAGTTTGCGAATGCCTTCAGCCATCGCTTCCGCAACCGGTGCACTCACCGCGCCGTGCTCCATCAACAAGATCGGTTCCACACCGAGTTCGCGCGTCTTTGCTTCGTTCGCGTAACTCACGACACCCTCAATGAAATACTTCGACGATCCGGGAACTTCGGTTATGCGCTGCGCGAGCAATCCGCCCGTGCAACTCTCCGCGACCGACAATGTGTAACCACCAAGGGAGAGCTTCAAACCGACGACCTGTTCCATCGTCTCGCCCGCAAATGAGAAGACCGCATTTCCCAAACGTTCCTCAATCTCCGCAGACAAACGATCGAGCAAATCGTTCGCTTCTTTTTCCGTGCGCCCGCGCGCGGTAAGATGAATCTCGATCTCACTCTGGTTGAAAAGAATCGTTGTAACCGGATTGTCGTACTGCGTGTAAACGGGCGCGATCTTTTCGTCCACCGCCGACTCGCCCAGGCCCGCGACGCGCAACATCCGCCGCACCACGCGTAAACTTCCTGCCCGTCCCACAAGCTTCTCCGCCACGTGGTTCTCAAACATCGGACGCATCTCACGCGGTGGACCAGGCAACAGCACGATCGCCGTGCCTTGATGATCAATAAACATGCCGGGCGCGGTGCCGTTCGGATTCGGCAGCACGACTGCGTCTTCGATCACCATTGCCTGACGCGAATTTCTTTCCGGCATCGTCACGCCAAACGACTGAAAGCGCTGGCGAATTTCGGCGAGCACTTGCTCATCGAGCAGCAAACGCCGGCCCAGCGCACGCGCAGTGATCTTTCGGGTGATGTCGTCTTCAGTTGGACCAAGTCCGCCGGTAGTTATCACTACTTTCGAACGGCGGACGGCATCTTTGATTGTTTCTTCGAGGCGGGCATCGTCGTCGCCGACGATCGTCTTGAGTTTGACTTCGATACCGAGACGGTTGAGTTGCTCTGTGAGCCAGAGGCTGTTCGTGTCGGTGCGATCCGGAGCCAGAAGCTCCGATCCGATCGCGATGATTTCGGCTGTTAGCGTCTCAAACAATTAAGACTCGGGGGATCAGTTATTCGCGCTCGTTTCTTCCTGATATAAATCTCGGAGCACAGTCGTGATCGGTGGCGGCGCGGAGATCGAACTCAGCGGCGCAGACGCAGCAAACGTTTCTTCTTTGCGTGGTTGCTGTACAGGAACCTCGGGTTTCACCGTAGCAGGCGCCGTAATCTCGAGCACTTCGCGACTTTCCGACAACAACTTTGCGCCATTGCGCTGGCGTGCACGTTCAAGATTTCGCACGGCCGCAAGTGTTTGCGGTTCGGCCGCGGGATGTTGTTCGAGACGCCGCAACATCATGACGTAACGCCGCAACTGCGGCGACGGCGAGACGCGATGTGTTTCGTCGTAATGCTCGTCTTCATGCAGCCGCGCAAGATACTGCACCGTCGCATCGTGATTACCGAGACGGTGATACAACGCTCCCAACGCAAAGTAGTTCAACGGCGGCGGATCGGGCATCATCTCGAGCAAACTCTCACCGTCTTCAATTACTTCGGCAATCTCAAACCCGTACCAGCGTCGCTCTTCTTCGCGGAGTATCGCATCAGCGGCAACGTAGAATTCAAAGATGCGTTCGACCTCGCGCGTCTGCGCGCGGCGCGTCACGCCCCAAATTACAAACACGACTCCGGTAACAAACAACATCACGACGGGTGAAAGTCCTACCGCGTTGAGGATCGCCACAATGATAATAACAGCGATCGTTTTCGTCGTGAGTTTACCGGTACCGGAAGCCATAACCCCTCCCCTTCTATTCCTTGTTAAAGCCATCCACAGATTACGCAGACTGTTTTAGGCAGTCTGTGTAATCTGTGGATTGCCCTTACTTCTTCCCTAGCCGTGCAATGATGGCATTGCCGGCCTCTTCTGTGGAAAGCTCGCCACCGAGATCCTTAGTGGTCTCCCTTGCAGAGACTGCGCCGCGCACAGCCTCTTCGATCTCATCACTCAACGTATGGAAACCCAGGTATTCTAACATCATCGCCGAGGTCAGAATAGCTCCGATCGGATTTGCAATTCCCTTGCCCGCAAGCGGCGGCGCGCTACCATGCACGGGCTCGAAGAGCGACACCTTGCCCGGATGAATGTTGCCCGAAGCAGCGAGACCAAGTCCGCCCTGAATCGCCGCGCCGAGATCCGTCAGGATGTCGCCAAACAAGTTGTTACTGACGATCACTTCATACTGCGCGGGATTGAGCACCATGAACATCGCCATCGCATCGACGTACTGATGGTTCGCTTCAATGTCGGGATACGTCGCGGCAACTTCTTTAAAAACACGTTGCCACAGGTCGCCACCAAAGCGTTGCACGTTTGACTTGTCGGCCATCGTGACGCGCTTGCGTCCTTTGGCGCGCGCGTATTCGAAAGCGGCGACAATGATCCGCTCAACACCGCGCCGCGTGTTTACTTCTTCCTGCAACGCGATCTCATCTGCCGTTCCCTGTTTCAAAAAACCGCCGGCGCCGCAATAGGCGCCTTCCGTGTTTTCGCGAAAGACAGCGAAGTTGATCTCGGAAGTTTTGCGGTTCGCGAGTGGCGTGAGTCGTTCGTCGAGCAAACGCACGGGCCGCAAGTTGATGTAAAGATCGAGGCCGCGGCGCATGCCGAGCAGAATGTCTTCCGCGTGCTTGTTTGAAGGAACTCGCGGATCGCCAAAAGCGCCCGCGAGAATCGCGTCGAAATCGTCTGTTAGCATTTCGAGCGCGCCGTCCGGAAGCGTCACGCCTTCTTTAAGGAATTTATCAGCGCCCCAATCGAAGTCGACGAACTTGAGTTGCAGATCTCTCGTTTCGCCGAGGTGCTTCAACACGCGAACCGCTTCGCGCACGACCTCAGGACCAATGCCATCACCAGGAATGACTGCGATTCGTTTCATTTGACTATTCTGTCCGCGATCTTCGGCAGACTCGCGAGCACTGTGTCGCCCACGATCTTCATACTCTGCGCCGAGATTTTGTCGATGGTGTCGTCAGCTTGATGCCAATAAGGATAACCCGAGAGTTGAATGAGATCGACCGCGTCGACTCCCGCTTTTATAAACGGTTCGTGATCGTCGCCGCCGACGCCTTCCTCACGATCGACGAAGATCTTTTCGTGACCCAGCTCGCGGCCGGTTTGCCAGACGAGATCCTGCAGCCACTTTGTGCTCATCGTATCGCGGCCGAGTTCGAGGTTCTTGTAACCCATCATGTCGAGCAGGATCAGCGCGCGCGTGTTTTGCAGTTCGTTCTTTGCGCGCAAGGTTGAAACATAGTGGCGG
>DATEHX010000245.1:0-3974 GCA_035279345.1 Pyrinomonadaceae bacterium
CGTGTTTCCTTTTCCCGACGCTCTTTATCGCGATCCTTGGCCCGGCCGCCCTTAACCTCATGGACGTTCTCGGCAACATGTAGAGGAGTTGGACCATGAACAAACGCAGGATTCTGGCAATTTTCATCGCTTTCGTATTGACCGTCGCAGTTACTGCGATGTGGAGTGCTTCCACGATCCAACGCGAGGGCGATCCTGATGCGATCGTGCTCGAGGATTCGGGTTCGGAAGCCGGGGAAGTACAGCCCGTGAAGAAAGGCGGCAATAAGGTCGTCAAAGTCATCACCGCGCCGTTCAAAGCTTTCGGCCGGCTCTTCCGCGGCGGTAAAGATGAAAACAAGATAGAGCGTATGACCGAGAAGGATGCCGAACAGTTTGCGTCAGTCGGCGTCACGAAGATCGAAGACGCGCGCAATCAGAACGATCGGAAAGTTCGTGCCGATGGCTCGGCGCGCGAACACATGGAATCCGGTCGTGAGTTTCTGTTGGAAGGCCGTTACAACGAAGCGATCTCCGAACTCGCGACGGCAGTTTCACTCGATCCGAAGTTGACCGAAGCACACAACCTGCTCGGCGTTGCTTACGACAAGAAGGGCTTTGGCGATCGCGCGAAAGATTCGTTTGAACGCGCGGTCAAGCTTGAAGAAGACGCGGAGACTCTGAACAACCTCGGCTTCTCGCTTTATCAAAATGGTAACTACCGCGCGGCAGTCGATCGTCTGAAACGCGCCGCAAAACTTGCGCCGAATGACGAACGCGTACTCAACAACCTCGGTCTCGCGTATTGCCGTTTGGGTAAGGTTGATGAAGCGTACAAAGCGTTTGCGCGTGCGGCCGGTCCTTTAGCCGGTAATCTGAATACTGCGAAGATGATGGAACGTTTTGGACGTGAAGACGACGCGATTCGCTATTACGAAGCCGCGCGGCAGATCGATCCGATCAACACTATCGCGCTTCGCCGTCTGGCCGATCTCTACCAGCGCGTCGGCCGCGCCTCGGAAGCTGACTCAACGCGTTCAGCATTAGCTCTCGCTCAGAATCAAAGCGCCGCCAACAGCGGCAAGTAGGACGAGAAGAAATAGGTCCTAGGACCTATTAAAAGAAAGAAGATTCAATGTCCCACACCACCATCCTGACCCGCGCGGAAATCGAAAGCATGGGACCGCCGCTGCCGGAGGAACTCCGCGACACCGGTATCTCCGAACAGTTTCTCTGCGACCTCGCATTGAAACACGTGGCCATGCTGCCCGAGCCGACTACGAACTCCGTCGCCGAACGGATCAATCTGCCGCGCACGCTGACTGAAGACCTGCTGCAAAAGCTCTATCGCGAGAAGTTGATCGAAGTAAAGATGCAGTCGGCGATCGGTTCGACGCGTTACGCGATGTTGGACCACGGTTGGGATCGGCTGACGCGATTGGTGTCGATCTGTGGCTACATTGGCCCAGCGCCGGTGTCGTTGCGCGACTACACGCACATGATGAAGCTGCAATCGATTCCGTCAAACACGGCGTCGATGGACACGGTGCGGCAGGCATTTCACGACCTCGTGCTGCCCGAGTCGTTGTTGCAAACACTCGGCTGCGTTATCAACTCGCGTCGCTCGCTGTTTCTTACCGGCCTGCCTGGAACCGGAAAAACCGCTGTCGCCGAACGTATCAACGGCGCATTGGCCGGCGGCATCTGGATCCCTTTTGCAGTCGAGATCGACGGGCAGATCATTCGCGTCTTCGACTCGCACTGCCACGAAGAGATGCCGAGTGACGAAACTCCGGCTGAATACGATCGCCGTTGGGTGTTGATTCATCGTCCGCTCGTCGTGGTCGGTGGTGAGTTGACACTCGAGAATGCTGACCTGACGTGGAGTGAGGCGGCGAAGTTTTATGAAGCGCCTTTCCAGATGAAATCGAACGGCGGCACGCTCGTGATCGACGACTTCGGCCGTCAACGTGTAGCGCCGCAGGATCTTTTGAACCGCTGGATCGTGCCGTTGGAACGTCGCGTCGACTATCTCGCGTTACACACCGGCAAAAAGATCGAGGTTCCTTTCGAACAGCTCGTCGTCTTTTCAACTAACCTCGACGAAAAAGATCTTGCCGACCAGGCGTTTCTGCGCCGCATGGGTTATCGCGCGCGCGTCGAGCCGCCGACGGCGGATGCGTATTCGGCAATATTCAGAGCGCAGGCGCAGCGACGCAACATCGTGGTCGATCAGCCCGTGTTGGACCACATCCTGATGAAGTATCGCGTCGAGCGGCGCCAGATGAAGGGTTGCGAGCCGCGCGACATATTGGACCGCGCGTCCGATATCTGTTTGTTTGAGAAGCACCAGCTCAAGTTAACGCCAAACATCGTCGACGTTGCGTGGCGTAATTACTTCGGCACATCGCACTCTTTCGCGCCCGTGCAAACGCAGGAAACGATGATCGAACGCACGTTGGCAGATCCATTAGAACTCTAATTGAATCATCATGCGTCTATCTTTTGGAATTCTTGTTGTTTTGATCTGTGTGAGCCCAGTCTTCGCGCAGACGCAAGTGCGGCTAAAACTCGCCGACGGTTCTTACATGACTGTCGACGACGCATGGGAATCGCCGCAGGGAGTTTGGTATCGGCGCGGTGGACTCAGCAACGTCCTGCCCAAAGACAGGGTCCAGAAGATCGAGCGCATCGAGCCGCAGGCGGAAACGCCTGCTGCAAAACCGTCGGACAACGACGACGATCATTTCGACGCGGTTGATGTAGTTTCAAAAGCACCGCCGGCAAGCAAACGTGTTTACGACAGTCCCGCATGGATCTTTCTCAAGGGCGGCGCGCGCGTTGAAACCGAAAGTGCGACTGAAGAGCCTGGAGGTGTTTGGTACAAGCGTGGTGGCATGTCGATCTTCATCGATCGCAGTCGTATCGATCGCATTGAGCTCGAAGACCCCGCGACAGCGCTCGCAAGTTCCGGAAAGAAGGGACGCGGCTGGAGTACCGGCCGCCCCGGTCTCGATTCACTGATTCTTCAGAACGGAAGCAAGTACAACGTCGATCCTTATTTGATCTTTCTTGTGATGGAACAGGAGTCGCACTTCAACACACACGCTGTTTCGCCGAAGGGCGCGCGTGGGTTGATGCAGTTGATGCCCGGAACCGCGGCGCGTTTCGGCGTTCGCCGTGCGCACGATCCGGCGCAGAACATCTCGGGTGGAACGCGTTACTTACGCGAGCTGCTCAATCGCTTCAATAACCGCGTCGATCTGGTTCTGGCGAGTTACAATGCCGGTGAGGGCGCCGTCGCGAAGTTTGGTCAGCGCGTGCCGCCATATCGTGAGACGCGTAACTACGTGAAGAAGATCAGCTACCGCTACAAACGAACCACTGCCCGTACGAAGCGACCAGCCACTGAGTAGTCGGCGTAGCCAAACGACACACGCCAAGCCCTCTGTGGCAATGGGACACGACCCCTCATCTTCCTCTAAAAACCTAAACAAAGAAATAGTTGAACTTAGCTGATGTTCATCAGACGGCACGGTCATTGCCAATAGGAACGCGGTTTTTGGCAAGGCTTTAGTCTGCCGAACCGCAATAATTTCATATCTGAGGAGACTGGACGGGAAACGATGCGACCAATCAAACACGCGGAGAGAGGATTGACCCTGATCGCGCAAGGCCTTTTCAACGCAATTCAATCGGTAAATAAATACAAACCCAATCCTTCTTTCACTCCCAAATGGTCAGACAAACCCCTGCTGAAATCGTGGCAAAAGAGCAAGCCGACCCTCGGCTGGCCGCGCACCACTGATTCGCTTTGTCCCAACTGCGTGATTGAAGCTCGTGAAGCGATTCTGAGCGGCAAGAAAGACGTCAGCGTTCTGATTAATGAGAAAGTCGGCGAAATCAAAGCCACGATCGTCGAACGCGACGGACAGATCTGGATGATTAAAGACTGCCCGGTCCACGGCCATTTCGAAGACATGATGGCCATCGAC
>DATEHX010000246.1:0-7221 GCA_035279345.1 Pyrinomonadaceae bacterium
CGCGCGAGTGCCGCGGCCATGTTTGCGTTCATCAACTCAAGGCGCTGTTGGCGCAGCGCGTTGCGCACGGTCAAAACCGTCTTCTCGATCGAGAGCGGTTTTTCGATGAAATCAAACGCGCCGAGTTTCGTCGCTCGCACCGCTGTTTCGATGTTGCCGTGACCGGAAATGATCACGACGGCGGCTTCCGAACCCGCGGCGCGCAACTGTTTCAACGTCTCGAGTCCGTCGATTCCGGGAAGCCACACGTCGAGCAAGATGCAACCGTAGGCGCGTTTTCCCAGCGCTTTGAGACACTCTTCACCGCTGGCGACGGCTTCGGCAACGAAGCCTTCGTCTTCCATCACGGCGCGCAACGTGTCGCGAATGCCGCGTTCGTCGTCAACGATGAGAATTGAATCCATTAGGTTATTTTCGATTGTCGATTGCCGATTGTCGATTTGCTCAAGGAAAAAGTTAGCTACCCGGTCAATCGGCAATCGGCAATCGAAAATCGGCAATGCCTAGTTCGATTAGAAACTTCGCACCGCGCGGATCGTTCTTTTCTGCACGGATGCGTCCACCGTGTTCGAGAATTATTTGCTGAACGATCGCGAGACCCAACCCGGTGCCGCTGTCGCGCTTCGAGAAGTATGGCTGAAACAGCCGCCGGAAGTCTCCCGGTTCGATTCCCCGCCCTGTGTCTGCCACTTCCGCGCACACCAAACTACGTTCTGCGTCGTGAGTAGTTGTTATCGTAATTCGTTTTTCGGGTGTCAAGGAGAGCGAGTCGATCGCGTTGTCGATCAAGTTGACGAAGACGCGTTTGATCTGTTCGACGTCGAGCGTTGCCACCGGAAGATCGGAATCAAGGTTCATGTTTATGCTTACGCCGTCGAGGCGATCTTTGTACAGTCCGACGGCCTGAGTAATCACTTCATTGAGATTCGCGGATTCGAGCCGAGTCGCCGGCAGCCGCGCGAAGCGAGAAAACTCGTCGACCATCGCTTTCAAACCGGCGACTTCGCGAGTGATCGTCTCGGTGCATTCGCTGATCACCGCCGCGACGCGCTTTTCATCGGCGCCGTCGCCGTTTGAATTACCGTGGCCGTTCGCGGCGACGCGCGCGTAGCTCTTGGCAATCCTTTCGGCTGAAAGTTGAATCGGTGTTAACGGATTCTTGATCTCGTGAGCCATGCGCCGCGCGACTTCGCTCCACGCCGCCGCGCGTTGTGCAGCCAGCAATTCAGACAAATCTTCGATCACCAGCACGACACCGCGTCTTGGTCTGACAGAACCACGCAAGGCCGTGGCTGTCATCGCGACGGGTAACGCGCCATTCCCATTTGCGCCACCTTCGAGTTGGGTTTGTTCGGTCGCGTTTCCCGCGCGGCGCGCGCGTCGCAGCAGTCGATCGACAACGATCCAATCCTCGTTCGCGAGCAGTGTGTTTAGCTTGGGATTCTCGCCTAGCTTGTCGGCGAGGCCGAGCATACGCGACGCGGCGGCGTTTGAAGTCGTGATGCAATCGTTCTCGTCGAGCGAGACGACGCCCGTGGACAGCGATTGGAGAATCGTCTCGATGTAATTGCGCCGTTCGAGCAACGCGAGGTTCTTGTCGCGCAACTCCTCGGCACCGGCTTCGATGCTACGACGGTTCTCTTCGAGTTGCGTAGTCATCTGATTAAATGACGCCGCCAACAATGCGAGTTCATCGTCAGCGACAGTCGTGACGCGATGAGAAAGATTGCCGCGCGCAACCTCGTTCGACGCTTCGGCGAGTGCTTTGATCGGCGTGGCGATGCCTCGCGCGAGATAGATCGCGATCCAACTCGACGCGAACAATAAAATCAACGTCATCAAACCGAGCGTCGACAGTCCGAGAAGACGAACGCGCCGCTGTTTTCGAACCAGATCCTGGTAGTCGCGTTCAGAACCCGTCACTACGTCGTTGATGTTTGTCGCGGCGCGTTTTTGCGGCGCGATGATTAGCGATTCCGTTGGGTTCAATTGCACGCCCAATACGTCGAACTCTTTGCCGTCCGCGAGGTTCGCGCCGGTTGGGCCATGATAACTGCGCGCTTCGCTGAACAACTGATCCAGCTTTCCCGCGTCTTCGCCGGGAAGCTCGGCGCGGCTCTTCGCCACCACCGTTCCATCGTTTGCCACGATCTCAACGCCAACAAGCTGCCCGGAAGCGACGATTTGATCGATGGTGGCCTGACGCTGTTCGACTGATTGCTGGTTGAGCAACATCACCAGCAGTGATGCGGTGTCGCGCAGTTGTTGATGTTGGTTTGCGAGTGTCTCGCGTCTCAGTTCGGTCGACTGTTGCAGGATCTCGTCGGGTAAAACGTAGAACCACTTCTCCAGCGAGCGATTGAGAAACAGGTACGAGAAGACGGCCATCGCAGTGATCGGCAGGAAGCTGATAGAGATGAAATAGACCAGCAGACGCGTCTTTACTTTCGATCCGAGTTGGCGCTCTTGGCGTTCGCGCCGCAGTTTGAGCAGATTGCGAACGAAGATAAAAAGGAAGACGAAGAACGCGACGAAATTAAGGGTTGAGAGCGCGTAGAGCACGAGCGCGTCGGCGGCGGTGTCGGGTTTGACGACCGTCCAGAGCCAGAGCTGTTGCGAGACGATGATGGCGAGCAGGAGGACGAGCGTGGTGCCCAACACCCACAGCATCGCGCGGCGGCGTCGGCGAATTCGCTCCCTGCGCTCGGGGGTCAGGTTTTCCGCGTTGTCGTTCATGCGGGAACGTTCAGTGTACAGCCACAGACAAACACCGACAACACGGACAAGGCGAAGAATATCTGTTCGAGTGGAGTATGGGCCGAGGGGTCGCGTAGAATGACGCGCAATGCCCAGAATCTTTACCAACGAGTTTGGCCGCCTGCGCAGTGGCTTGCGGGCGCTGCTTTTCGTCGCCGCGTTTATAGCCATTCTGCTGGTGATCGTGACGATTCTGCGTGGCGTCTATGTGGCGGTTTTTGAACTTGGATCACTTCCCCGCCTCGCCTTTCTACCGGATCTTATCTTTCGTATTTCACTGTTGCTCGGCGCGCTCGGTGGAGGTTACGTGTGCGCGCGCTGGCTCGAAGGTCTGCCGTGGCGATCTCTCGGACTCACGTTTCATCAAAATTGGTTGCGAGATCTTTTGGTTGGTTTTGCGATCGGTTTCCTGGCGCTCGCAATCGGGGTCGGCATCGCGGCCGCTGGTGGAGGACTGCGCTTTTCATTTGGCGCGGACGCAATGCTGCCTCTCCTGCGTTCGCTGGTTGGTTCGGGTTTTTTGTTATGCGTAGCCGCACTGGCCGAGGAAGCGTTATTCCGTGGTTATCCGTTGCAAACGTTTTCGCGCGCGCACCTCGCGTGGTTCGGTATCCTCGTTACTTTGCTGTTCTTCGGCTACGTTCATCTTTCCAACCCCAACGCGACGTTGGGGATGACCTTCATCAACACGGCAATCGCGGGTCTTTGGCTCGGGATCGGTTACTTGCGAACGCGCAGTTTGTGGTTTCCGTTAGGTCTGCACTGGGCGTGGAACTGGGCGCTCGGCGCGTTCTTTGGCTTACCAGTCAGCGGCATGAAGCTCGTTTCGCATCCGCTGCTCAGTGGAAACGATTTCGGTCCGGCGTGGCTTACCGGCGGCAGTTACGGAATCGAAGGCGGAATTGCCGGCACGATTGCGATGGTTTTAGCCACGGTTTTTACGTGGCGAACGCGACTCGTCTCCGCGACGCCCGAACTAAAAAAGCTCACCTCGGAAGAAAACCCTGTGGTAACTTCGCCCGTAGTAACCATTCGACCTGCGGACGACGCTGTTTAATCGCAGCGTAAGTGTTGTTAACACTCCTTTCCTCTCTCCCGTCTTAACCGGTGTCATGGCGACCGCCAACATGCTGGTGATTAATCCATTGGCCGATGCCGTTCCCGAATCGGCGACCGAACAACCCGTTGAGATCGGGTTGGTGCGGGCAGTGCTCGACGGCGACCGCGAAGGGTTCGGGCGTCTTTACGATCTCTACGCGCCACTGGTCCACGGCATTCTGCTGGCGCGCGTGCCGCGAACGGAAGTTGACGATCTCGTGCAGGACATTTTTCTGCACGCGTTCAAGAAGCTTCACACGCTGCGCGACAGTGCGGCCTTTGGTCCGTGGATCGCGATGATCGCTCGAAATCGAGCGGTGGATTATTACCGGCGTTCGCGAGAGACAGTTGAGATCACTGACGAGATGGGTGGCACGGACAAACAGGAGTCGAAGGCGTCGGAGATTCTGGAGCTGATTCGGGGCTTACCGGAAGCATATCGAGAGACTCTGGTGCTGCGTTTGGTGGAAGGCATGACTGGACCGGAGATCGCCGCGCGCACGGGACTAACGGCCGCGTCGGTACGGGTAAATCTTCATCGCGGGATGAAACTGCTGCGCGAGAAGCTCACGCTGACGGAGGTTGTATGAACGACGACTATTTGTGGGACAAGAGTGGCGAGCCCGACCCGCAGATTCAACAACTCGAAGAGATGCTCGGCACGCTACGCTACCAGCCGAAGCCCTTGCAGCTTCCCCGCCAACGAAACTATCGCCCGTGGCTCGCAATAGCAGCCACCGTGGCGATCGCCTTGCTCGCGACCGGTCTGTGGCTCAGCATCTTGAATCAAGACGCATCGATCCCCTCCGTGGCCATCGCACAACCAGACGCGCCGATCATCGGTCCGCCTTTATCCGTGTCATCCGTGTCCCCTGACACTCCCAAAAAACGAACTCCCAGATTAGTCAAATACGATCGTCAAGAAGCAATCGCCGCTAAACAACAATTGATGTTCGCCCTTCGTCTAGCAAGCGAAAAATTGAACGCAGCTCATCGCAGAACTCAGGATAAACGGAGCAGTTATGAAAACAATCTGCCAAACTAAGCTGGCCCTACCTTTGATCGCGCTCGTGCTCATCGCAACCTCGGCGGTTGCAACAAGAGCACAGGACTCAAGACTGCAACTCAGCAGTCTCGATCATCTCGCCGCGAAGGCCAGTCAGTCAGTCGACGTCAACATCGACGAAAAACTAATACGCATCGCGTTGAAAGTCTTCTCGGATCAGGATCCCGAGGAACGCGAAGTCAAGAAAGTTGTCGCCGGGATCAAAGGGATCTACGTCAAGAGTTTCGAGTTTGAGAACGAAGGGCAGTACACCGCGGCTGACATGCAAGCAATCCGCACACAGCTACAAGGTCCCGGCTGGACGCGACTGGTCAACGTGATGAGCAAGAAGGAAGGCAATCTCGAAGTTTACCTGCTCATGAACGGCGAAACGGTCGGCGGTCTTACGGTGCTCAGCAGCGACGTTCGCCAACTGGTGGTAGTGAACATCGTCGGGCCGGTTGACCTCGAAAAACTCGCGAAGCTCGAAGGACAGTTTGGGATTCCCGAGCTCGACATCGAAGCCAAACCGAAAACAAAGAACGACGAGAGGTGAGGCCCACGATGTCTTACGTCAAATTTAAGACCCTCGCTGCGCTCGTCCTGGTTGTCTTGCTAGCGCCGCAGGTGATTCACGCCAAGGGTGACGATTTCAACTCCGTAGTGAAGATGATTGAGCAGTTCTACGGCGTGAAACACGTCGGCATTCCCTTCCTCGCGAAAGCCGGAATGGGGATCGCGCGCACCGCGGCGCGAATCAAGGGCGGCGAAGCGAAACGCATCGCCGAAACCGGCAGCATCAAGCTCGCCGTGTTTGAAAATCAGGATTTCAACGGTGAGTTCACGAAGTTTCGCAGCACGCTGAATAACGCACTGAACCAAACGTGGTCGCCGCTCGTGCAAACACTTTCCGCGACTGACGGAGAACAGGTTTACATCTACCTGCGCGAGGCTGGAGACAAGTTCAACGTGCTCGTGATCACGATTGCGCAGCGCGACGCGACGGTGGTCCAGGTCAATCTGTCGCCAAAGAATCTCGCGCTGTTGATGAAAGATCCTGAAGGCACTGGTAAGGCCATCACCGAAGAAGCAACGATCATCGATCAGGAGTAGCCCCATGTTTAGACATCGCCTCAGCTTTGTGTTGCTTATAGTCATCGCCACGCTCGCTTCGCTGCCGGTTCACGCGCAGGAAGTTGAAGAGACGATTCGGATCAAGACGCGCGTGGTGTTTCTCGACGCGTTGGTCAAGGACAAAAAGACCAACCTGCCGATCTCCAACCTGGCGCAGGACAACTTTGAAGTTCTCGACGACGGCAAGCCACGGCCGATCTCTTACTTCACGCGTGAAGGCGAGGCGCGTAAACCACTCGCGCTGGTCCTCGTCCTCGATCTGCGTTTGGATGGCGCGGGCCGCTTCATGAAACAACCCGAAATACTGAAAGCGATGGAAAATGAACTGGCGAAACTCCCGCCGGGTGACGAAGTCGCGATCATGGCGATGAATATCGGCGAGGACGAAGAAGGGATATGGCTCAGCGAATTTACGAATGACCGCGCGAAGATCGCCGCCGCGCTAACGCGAGTGCAGCAGATCTGTGAAAACCCGGGCGCTGCACTGCCGGAAGTTACCGCGCAGAATCCGAAGGCTGCTGAGAACACTAAAGCCATCGAGAATCCGAAGGAAGTCGTATCAACCGAAGTGATCAGGGGCAGCAACGGCGCAACGATCACGCGCAAGACGATGCGCGACGGTTCGGTCAATGTTCAACGCACAAACAAGAAAGGCGACGTAACCGTTGACATGGGCGACATGTACGACCTGTCCGCCGCGGTGCGCGACGCAACGCGCAAGGCGCAAACGCTTCGACCCAACTCGCAAGTGTCTCTCGTGTGGGTGTCTGACGGCATCGTGCCGATCTTTTTTGAGGACCGCGATGCCACAGAAGAGATAATCATTCGCGACAATGTGATCTTCAATTCGCTCACTGTTGAATTGCGCACGTTGTTCAAGTTTCTCTTGCCCGTCGGGAAACCGATTGCGGGTTGGGTCGGACTGAGTATCTACGGAAGTGCGAAGCATCTGGCGCAGCGTTCGGGTGGTGAAGCGGTGAAGGTTGGGCGCGTGAAAGACTACGGCGCCGGCCTCTCGCGCATCATCGGAAATCTAACCGCCCGCTACAGTCTCGGCTTCACCCTTGCGGAGAACGAAACCGACGACGGGCGCATGCATCAACTCGAAGTGCGCGTCAAAGCCCAGGACGAGAAAGGCAAAAAGCGAAAACTCCTGGTCACCTCCCGTCAAGGCTACTACATGACGG
>DATEHX010000247.1:0-8004 GCA_035279345.1 Pyrinomonadaceae bacterium
CGGCTCAACGATCGCTGACGGTCAGGGTAGTGGCACGATCAACAATGACGACGCTCAACCGGCGATCTCGATTAACGACGTGTCGGTGTCGGAAGGCAACTCTGGCACAACTACGGCCGGTTTTACTGTCTCGCTATCGAACCCGAGTTCACAGACCATCAGCGTGAACTTTGCAACGGCAAATAATACTGCCACTGCCGGCAGTGACTATGCCTCGACGAGCAGCGTCGTGACATTCACACCCGGACAAACGACTCAACCAATCAACATCACCGTCAATGGCGATACCACTTTCGAACCGAACGAGACTTTCTTTATCAATCTGGCAAACGGCACCAACGCAACCATCAACGACAGTCAGGGTACCGGCACGATCACCAACGACGACACACAGCCTTCTATCTCACTCAACGACGTGTCGTTGAGTGAGGGCAATGCAGGTACGAAGACCGCCACGTTCACGGTTTCGTTATCCAACGCGAGTAGTCAGACCATCACGGTGAACTTTGCCACGTCGCCAGGCACGGCAACAGCCGGCAGCGACTACGTGTCGGCAAGCGGCACCGTGACCTTCACGCCCGGTCAAACGTCTCAACCGATCAACGTGACCATCAACGGCGATACCACTTTTGAACCGAACGAGACTTTCTTTATCAATCTGGCTAACGCCACCAACGCAACCATCAACGACAGTCAGGGCACCGGCACGATCACCAACGACGACACACAGCCTTCTATCTCACTCAACGACGTGTCGTTGAGTGAGGGCAATGCAGGTACAAAGACCGCCACGTTCACGGTTGCGTTGTCCAACGCGAGCAGTCAGACCATCATGGTGAACTTCGCCACATCGCCAGGCACGGCAACAGCCGGCAGCGACTACGTGTCGGCGAGCGGCACCGTGACCTTCATGCCCGGTCAAACGTCCCGACCGATTAACGTGACCATCAACGGCGACACCGCTTCCGAACCAAACGAAACGTTCACGGTTAATCTTACGAGTCCCACTAACGCAACCATAAGCGACAGTCAGGGCACCGGCACGATCACCAACGACGACACGCTACCTGCCATCTCACTCAACGACGTGTCGGTAACCGAAGGCAACTCGGGCACAGTAACGGCCACGTTTACGGTTTCGTTATCGGCTGCGAGCGGTCAAACGGTCACCGTTAACTACACGACTTCCGGCGGATCAGCCACTGCCGGCACCGATTACATTCTTTCATCCGGGACACTCACCTTCACGCCCGGCCAGCTAACGCAACCAATCAACGTCACCGTCAATGGCGACACGATGCTCGAAGCAAACGAAACCTTCAACATCGTTCTTTCCGGCGCGACAAACGCAACCATCACCGACAGTCAGGGCGTTGGCACCATCACGAACGACGATTCCCAACCCACGATTTCAATCAACGACCTGTCGATAAACGAAGGTGACTCAGGCACCACAAACGCCACCTTCACGGTTTCACTTTCAAACGCGAGCAACCAAACGATCACGGTGCACTACGCGACCGCCAACAACACCGCCACCGCCGGTGACGACTACACTAGTGCAACCGGCACGATAACGTTCACGCCGGGACAGACTTCACAATCTCTTACCGTCGGAATCAACGGCGACGAATTGAACGAAGACACGGTGTCGTTCAACGTAAACCTGACTTCTCCAACGAACGCCACGATTTCCGACAACCAGGCTGCCGGAACTATCATTGACGACGATGCTCCGGTGCTCGCCACAGAACTCAATTCGCAGCGCGCTGTCGCACTCGACACTGTGCTCTCGATGCGTGACCCGTTCCCGCTCACGAACGAGCATTACTTCGGAACGGACAAACGCACTCGCGTTTCACTCTTCGCTACCAACCTCGAGTTGAAGCCAGGATTAGTAATAACGGCCCAGGCAGTAGACCCACAGCAAACAACTCATCAACTGCAAGTAGAATTTGTGGGCGGGCTGCCAACGTTCGCGGGATTTACCCAGATAGTAGTGAAGCTTCCGGATGGAATCGTGACCGCGGGCGATTTGCAGATCACGATCACCGTACGAGGTAAAACCAGCAACGTCGTACTGGCCGGCGTAGAACCGTAATCAAAACAAAGCGCAACATAGTCTGCTGGTTTGCGTATTACTACGCCAAACTATGAACTCCATCGAGGTTGACGGACTTTCGCGCACGTTCAACGGCCTGCAAGCCGTGGACAGGATCTCCTTCACGGTCGCAGCAGGCGAGGTCTTTGGTTTTCTGGGCCATAACGGCGCGGGCAAAACGACTACGATCCGCATGTTGAGCGGCCAGTTGCGACCCACGGCCGGCACCGCTCGGGTCGCTGGTTGTGACGTCACGATCGAACAACAACGTCTCAGGCCGCTGGTGGGTGTCGTCTCCGAACATCAAAACCTCTACGAACGCATGTCCGCCAGAGAAAATCTGGCGTTTGCCGCACGGCTCTACAGCGCTCCGCTGGGAAGAATCGACGAAGTGCTTCAGCAAGTCGACTTGCTCGATCGAGCCAAAGACAACGTTCAGCACTATTCCAACGGCATGAAGCAACGCTTGCTGATCGCTCGCGCACTCCTTCATCGTCCGCAAATAATCTTTCTCGACGAACCGACCAGAGGATTGGATCCGGTCGTGGGCCGTGAGATTCGCCGTCTCGTGACCGAACTCGCAACTCAGGGCGTCACCATCTTTCTAACGACGCACTACATGGAAGAGGCAGACGAGCTTTGCAGTCGCGTGGCCTTTCTTAGTGAAGGACGCATCGTCGCCCTCGACACACCCGACAATCTCAAGTTGGCCCACGGTCAAAGATCAGTTAACGCTACGCTCGATAACGGTCAGACCGTGACCATCGCTTTGGATGAGGAGACTGCCGGCAAGCAGTTGGAAGAACTTGTTAGCGGCGGACGTTTGCGAACGTTGCATTCGACCGAGGCAACACTCGAGGAAGTCTTTATTCAGATAGCCGGAAGGAGGTTGTCTGAATGAACTGGCGAGTTGTTGCGGCAATCGCACAGAAGGACCTGATTGATGCGATAAGAAATCGTTACCTTCTCGTTGCCCTGCTGACGCCGTTGTCAGTCGCGCTGCTGCTTCGTCTGATGGTGCCGGGGATAGAAAGTCTTAAGAACCTGACCATCGTGGTCCACGATCCGGGACGTTCAGCTTTGGTTTCGAAGTTAAGCGCTGTTTCGCAGATCAAGTTGGTGGAAACGGATTCGGAGGCAAACGCCAAAGTCGAAGTAGAAAAGATCGACGCAAATGGAGCATTGGTAGTTCCAGCCAACTTCGATGCGGATGTAGCCGCAGGCAAACAGCCAAAACTCACCGTCTACCTTAACAACAAGAAAGATGGTATCGAGCAAGTCCGTTTCAGGGTCGTCGTGGAACGGCAGGTCGCATCGTTGGTGGAACGGCCGCCGCCGGCGGAACTGAATTGGATCAATGTTAGCGAAGAAACCGGCTCTCCAACCGCGGGCGGAATCGACCTCACCCAGATGATGCTGCCTTTACTGGTGTTGCTGACCTTCGGTATGACCGGAGCGCTCGTTGTGCCTTTGCTGTTGGTGGAAGAGAAAGAAAAACGCACGATGGATTTCCTGCTGACATCACCGGCAAGGCTGACTGAGGTGATTGCAGGTAAGGCTTTGACCGGCGTCGTCTACAGTGTGCTGATTGCGGGAGTGTTGCTGGCGGTCAATCGTCAGTGGGTTGGCAATTGGCTGCTGACCACGCTGACTATCCTGTTGGGATTACTTTTGATCGTCGCAATCGGTTTGCTGATGGGAAGTCTTTTTAAGACCACCATGCAGATAAACACGTGGGCCAGTCTCGCTCTGCTGGTGCTCATCACGCCGAGTTTTCCGTTTCCCGGTTCGCCTGCCGTGCTCGACACAGCAATGCGTTTCATTCCCACTTACTATTTTGTCGAAGCGCTGAAAATGTCTCTGGCCGGAACGAGTTCGCCGCGGTTGTGGATATACCTGGCGGTGGTGTTGGCTTTGACGTTTGTTACGTTTTTTGCTGTAACTTGGGCCATGCGACGGGAACAGAATTAATAGAGTTGTCGAGCTCCGTTAAGTTGTTCCGACCTTTTTGCTGCGACGCTCAAAGAGTAAAGTGTCACGCCACACGCCGTTGAGCTTTCCGATCCGTTCGCGTCTCCCGACTTCCCTGAAGCCGCAACGCAGGTGCAATTTCACGCTCGCTGTGTTCTCAGGAAATATCGACGCCTGTAAGGTCCAAATTCCGTTGCGTTCTGATTGCTCGATCAAAGCCTCTAGCAAAGCGCGCCCGATTCCGCGGCCTCTGCTTTCTTCACCCACTGAAACACTCAGTTCCGCTACTCCGCGATAAGCGTTTCTGCTCGACACCGCACTCAGCGCTGCCCAACCCAAAACTTTGTCTCCCTGTCGCGCCACGAGTCGCGCAATCTGGAGATGACCCGCGTCCCACTTCTCCCACGACGGCGCGCCGGTTTCGAAAGTCGTGTGACCGGTCGCAATGCCTTCGAGATAGATCGAGCGAACCTGCTCCCAGTCGCCGGGCTTCATTTGATCGATAACAAAGTCCACTCCCGCGTCCTCAGTCTGCCGTGGAACGGCCGCCAAAGCAGATGATGTAACCATCCGGGTCTTCTACATAAAAATCCTTCGTGCCCCACGCGGTCGGCGCGAGCGGCTTCAGAATCGTCACACCATTCGCGACGCACTGCTCGAAGTAGGCTTCGATACCATCCACACCCGCTGCTGCGTCGAGATGTTCATTGTCGCGCCGCTGTCGACGTTCGTCTTCGTCCTTCGGTGCTTCCTTGAGGTGCAACTCCAGTCCGTCCAGATAGCCGATCGCATAGAAACCATCCCACGGCTCGCCGAATGTGAAGCCAAGCTTCTTGTAATACTCGATCGAACGCTCAAGATCGTCGACAAGAAACTGCGGAGCAAAAGACGTGACGCGTGGTTTCATCGTTAATCGCTTTCATGGTTGCCGGCTGCGAAGCCGATTCTCAAAAAACTTCAATACGCGCGGTTAGTAGACAGGATTCACAGAATGAACAAGATTGCTTCAGGAATGACCTATCTTGTTTATTCTGCAAATCCTGTCAATAGCCCGCCAGTCTTCCGCGATGAGCGCCCAACGCTCGTGATCGCACCAGCGGCCACAGATCTCTTCAGATAGTCATGAAACTCTTCCGGCCTAGTCGGAGGTGAAACCAAAGACCGATGCAAACGAGTGCTCGCGCGGTTGAGAGTAATGAATTCCTCAAGGTCATGCACCGTCGGAGGGCGCAGCAACTCCCTCTCCCCAACCATGCCAGTTGTTTTGTTAGCCGCGGTCCGGATACGCGACCTTCTTTCCATTCACCACGACGTGTCCTTAGAGATCGGGAAATCGAGTCGCTTCATATTCGCGCCAACAAACACAACGACCCGAAAATGCTCTTGTTTAAGTCTCTCAATGTACTCAGGCTTAACGTTTTCCGAATCAATCAGGACGAAGTTGGTGCGCACTCCGGGGCCTCCTAGATTAACGGTCAACTGCCAACTACCGCGACAAGTATACGACCGGCCTTGCGATTCCCGACAGAATCGATCAAGATTTCCAGACCCACTTCAGTTTGTTAATTAGTAACCCTCCTTGACCCAGAAAGGACTATTCAATGGGCGAGCAACAGCAGAACTCTGCGCCGACGACAACTGCGGCACCTTTTCGTATCGATCAACAACTCCACCAAATACTTTACAAACAACCCGTCCGGCCGACGCTCCAACCAAAGCCGGAGGAACTTCTGCCCGAACCGTTGTATCCACAACATCCGAACCCTGAGGAAATGTCCAGGCGCGATTACCAAAAGCTTGGCGCTCTGCGCACCTGGAAATCGTGGGGCAAACCATATTTCAAATCGCGCTGGCGCAGCGGCGAGTTGCGGCCAATCATTCCCTATCTCTTTACCGAATGGAAATGCAATCTCGATTGCCACTATTGCTGGTCCTACAACAACCAGGTGAAGGGCATGACAGAAGACGTCGCCAAACGTTCGATCGACTGGTTGCATTCGATCGGTTCGCGCGTGCTGGCACTGATGGGTGGCGAGCCGCTGCTCAGGCCAAAGCTCATTCACAAGATCGTCTATTACAGCGCGAAGAAAGACATCTTTGTTTACCTGCCAACCAACGGCCGGTTGTTGAAACCGGATCTGATCGACAAACTCGGCGACGCCGGCCTCGCTACCGTGAATCTCGCCGTTGACTCCGTCAAAGACCGAAAGTCGTTGCCAAAAGCAATGGAGCCGATCCGTCCATACTTCGATTATCTCGTGAAGCGGCATCGTTATTACGGCTACTCGATAATGCTCAATATTAATATCTGCCGGAATAACCTCGACGACGTTAAGGAACTGACGGAGATCGCGCACGACAATGGCGTCGCTACTGATTACCACATCAACGAGACGCCGATGACCGAGCAGCCGCACTTCAAACATCTAAACGAAAACAGCACTTATCTCACGCCGGAAGATTGGCCCAAAGTCGACGCTCTGCTCGACTACCTCAACGACAAGCGCGTCAACGAAGGCTACAAGATGGTCAATCCGATTCAACACATGGAAGACATGAAGAAGTTGATGCGCGGCGAGGTCCCGGCGTGGCAGTGCCGGGCGGGACACAACTCATTGATCATTCGCACCGACGGTTCACTGGCGCCGTGTTTTCCGATGTACTCAGCGACGCACGATTGGGGCGTGGTCGGCGATCATAAGTTCGAAGTGAAGCAACTCGACGAAATGAAAAAGGAATGTACCAAGCACTGTCTTTCAACGTGCAATTACATCCTGGGCTATTGCTACGACAACATGCGCGTGATCACGTGGGGCCTGAAGCAGGCGATGCATGGTTTTAAGGGCGCCACCGGAAGCTTCTAACGACGCGAAGCTTCTAAACCCGGCCGGGCTCGTGTAGCGACATCGTTATTTCTTTGCTGGGCGAGCCCGCGCCGTCAACCGCTTTTCAAATTCACTGGTTACGGATCCGCGGCTTCTGGATATCGAATCTCCATGTTTGGTACTGAAAACGCGCGCAATGCCCGTCCACAAGACTTTCAATTTTTCACCATCTTTAAGCACCAGGTATGACGTGGCCTGAGACCACTGACCTTTAACTTCTTCATCCCCAACGTAACCAATCATCGGAAGGACCACCACTTCAGTATCGGAACCTTGGGCGATGACGAGCAACACGTCGGCCTGGTTTAAATCAAGAACCACTTCCAACTTGTCTGGTGAGTCAGGATGTTTCGCATTCCATTCGTCCATCCATTCAGCCAGGTATATCAGACCCCCCTTGTAGGCCGAGGAAACATAAACCTTGAGCGGAGCAGTTGAAGGTAAAGTGTCATTTTCAGCCAACGCGACCGCCGTCGCAGGACGAATGTTTAGCTGGTTACGTAACCGTACCCACTCATCCGCGCCGAGAAACTCGAAACGAACGATTCGGTAGATCTTTTTCTTTTGGCCACCTACATATTGTTTATCGTTTTTGTAGAACGCTCTAACGCGTATGCCCGGTGTGATTTCATTCATCATCAATTCACGCTGGCTGCCGTCCTTCAGCTTTAACTTGTAACCGTCGGTCAGGAACCCGGTAAAAACCTCCGGCCCTGCTTTGCCCGGATACTTGATCGTGATTTCGCGAGTCGCTTCATCCGCGGCGGTTACCTCGCCAATGACAAAATCGCCGAATAAGGTATCCATCTTCTGCGCCGCGACGGAGCCTGTCAGTCCAAAAAGAATCACTATTGTTAGTAAGGTTTTCATATAGTCATTCACTCCCGAGCATTCGCACGTTTTTCGCATCGTGCCAATCCCGCTTGCAGTGCCGGCACTGCTTCGCGTACTCAGTCCGAAGTTGCTCTCCACAGTACGGGCAAGGCGCGGTGCGGGTCGGAGGGCACGGCCGGCCTTGATGAATTACCCATGCTTTGCATTCCCCGA
>DATEHX010000248.1:0-18967 GCA_035279345.1 Pyrinomonadaceae bacterium
GCACAGGACTTTCACGGCGCGGCTTTCATCTACAACCGTAATTCGAAGTTTGCGGCCAACACGTTTTTCAACAACGCGACCGGAGTCGAACGGCCGTTCCTCAATCGAAACCAGTTTGGCGGGCGGTTGAGTGGTCCATTGCCGCTGCCACGCTTCGGCGAAGGCGGTCCGGCTCTCTACCACGGCAAAGGGTTTTTCTTCGGATCTTATGAAGGATTTCGCTTGCGTGAATCGACCTCGACGACGCGAACGATCCTGTTGCCATCCGCACGTCAAGGCGTGTTCTCGTACGTTGACGAAGCCGGCGTCACACGCCAGCTTAACGTCTTGAATGCGGCCGGCGTCGCGGCTGATCCACTGATCGCGAGTCGCATTCTCGCAAACCTTCCGGCCGCCGGAAACAATCCGGGCGCGGGCGATCTGCTCAACACGACGGGTTTTACTTTTAGTCAGGCGCAAAACGTCGATCGCGATAAAGTCACGTTCCGTTTCGACATCGAACCGAGTTCGCGGCAGGGGTTCTCGTTCATCACCGATCGCGGCACTGAAACAAACCTTCGCCCGGACATCGACAATGGTGGTTTCAATCGCATTCCCTTTGGCTTCCAATCAGCGGATCGTCAATCGTTCGTTGCCGCCTGGCGTTTCTCGCCAACCGCTGCTTTCACGAACGATCTGCGCGGGGGTTGGTTCTTCAGTTTGCCAATCTTCGATCGCAACGATCTGCCGTCCGACTTCTTCTTAACACTGCCGCTTATCGACAGTCCGGAGTCGACGTTTGAGCGGCAAGGTCGAGACTCGCATCAGTACACAATTCTCGACAACGCTGTGTGGGCGCGTGGTAATCATTCGATCAAGTTTGGCGGCCAGGCGCAATTCTTCCGTCTCACACCGTTTGGTCCACCGGCGTTTTCGCAGTCGACTATTCCGACGTTAACAGTCGCGAGCGGTACGAGTACGCCGAGTCTTGATGAGAGTCAGTTTCCCGGCGGCATCAGCGCCACCCAACTCGAGAGCGCCAACAGTTTGCTCGCGTTGCTCGGTGGCTTCGTGGAAAGTGCTGATGTCACTTTCAATGCGACCAGCGCCACCTCCGGTTTTGTGCAGGGTGCGTTTCCGACGCGGCATCTGAACTTCGAAAACTATTCAGCTTACGTTACCGATTCGTGGCGTGTGACGCCGCGGTTAACGCTCAACTTCGGTTTGCGTTACGAACTCTATTCGCCAATCCGGGAAGCCGATCGACTGGGACTCGAACCGGTCATTCCGGACGGTACCGATCCGGCCGCTGCGGTTCTGAATCCGAATGGTCTATACGACTTCGTCGGCACCAACGCCGGTGGCAGCAACTTCTTCCGTTGGGACAAGAACAACTTCGCGCCGGTCTTTAGTTTTGCTTACTCGCCCAATTTCAAGAATCGTCTGCTCGGCGGCGTGTTTCCCGGCGAAGGGCGCACGGTGATTCGCGGTGGTTATCGCATCAGTTACGTCAACGACGAATTTGTCAGAGGTGCTGATAACGCGTTGACCGGCAATCAGGGACTTACGCAAGGTGTATCGTTAACAAATCTCGATCTGCGTGTGACTGGCGGGAATCCGACGTTCGAGACACCGGCGTTTCAAGTGCCGCGTTCGTTTGCGCTCAATAACGAACTCGCCGGTAACTTCGGCACTGTGTTTGGAATCGATCCGAATTTGAAAGTGCCGATGACACAGGAGTGGAACTTCGGCATCCAGCGTGAAATCGGTTTTCAGACTGTGTTGGAAGTTCGCTACGTTGGCGGCAAGGCCGACAATCTGCTCCGCGCGCTCGATCTTAATCAGGTAAACATTTTCAACAATGGCTTCGTCGGTGATTTCGAACGCGCACGAAGAAATCTTAATTCCTTCGGCGATCCCGATTGCGACGCTGCGACCGCGGCCGTGACCGGTTGTGAAGTGCTGACCGTGTTTCCGAATATCGAAGCCGGTGGCCTGCTGGGTAACGGAACGATTCAATCACTCATTGCTTCCGGTCAGCCCGGGCAGTTGGCATTCATTTACGTTGCCAACGCGTTTGGCGGCAGCAGCAATCTCTTCCTGAGAAACCCGAACACCGGTGTGGCTGACCTGCTGATCAACAGTGCGAAGTACAGGTATCACGCGTTGCAGGCCGAAGTTCGCCGGCGTTTTGCGCAGGGCTTTCAGTTACAAGCTAACTACACCTTCCAGAAAACTCTGACGAATACCGGCGGTGTGGGCCAGACGAATTTCGATCCGTTGCTGGACATCAACCAGCCGGACCTCGAATACCAACGCGCCGATTACGACGCGACGCACAGCTTCAACTTCAACGGTATTTTTGAGTTGCCGTTTGGCAAAGGAAGAAGGTGGCTCAGTAGTGATGGTTGGGCCGATAAGATTTTTGGTGGTTGGGAGTTTACGTCAATCGTGAAGGTCGCATCGGGCGCGCCGTTTTCGATTCTCGACACTCGCGGCACGTTGAACCGCACCGGTCGATCGGCGCGGCAAACTGCGACGAGTAATCTCAGCAGAGACCAGATCAAAGATCTGATCGGCATCTTTCACACGCCGGATGGAGTGTTCTTCATCAATCCGGCGGTGATCAATCCGGCGACGGGACGTGCCGCGGAAGGAATCGGATCGACGCCGTTTGGTGGTCAGGTCTTTTTCAACGCGCCTCCGGGAACCACGGGCAATCTCGAACGCAACTTCCTCAATGGCCCACTCTATGTGAATTGGGATGCCGGACTGATCAAGAACTTCCGGTTTACTGAGACGACGCGATTTCAAATAAGGGCAGAAGCGTTCAACGTGCTGAACCGCGCCAACTTCTTCATCGGCAACGTCTCGTTCATTCCGGACGGGACCAGCTTTGACATCAACTCGACGAATTTTGGTCGAGTTAACAGTACGTTCGATCCACGCATCATTCAGTTTGTGGGAAGGTTTGAGTTTTAGGGACTTAGTAGACAGGATTCGCAGAATTACCAAGATTGCCTGTCAAAGACTTTCACCGGAAGATATTTGTTTTCGCGAGTTCGATGATCTCGTCACCGCGTCCACTTAGCACGGCACGCGCCATGTAAAGCGCGAAACCACCAACCTGGTCGAAGTTGATCTTCGGTGGTAACGAGAGTTCCTGCCGATTCACGAGCACTTCGACGAGCGCGGGACCGTTGTGCTCGAGTGCCTGCGTGAGCAGCGGCTGCACTTGTTCGGGAGTCTCTGCGCGAAGGCCGAGCAGTCCACACGCTTCCGCGAGCTTCGCAAAGTTTGGATTCTTGAGTTCGGTCGCGAAGTTGAGAATGCCGGCTGCTTTCATTTCCAGTTCTACAAACGCCAACGAGTCATTCTGAAAGACGACCAGCTTCACCGGCGTATTCAGTTGTTCGAGTGTAAGCAGATCGCCAAGTAGCATCGCGAGACCACCGTCACCACACAGTGCGACCACTTGGCGATCCGGGTTGCTGAGTTGAGCACCAAGCGCCTGCGGCAGTGCACTCGCCATCGAACCGTGCGTGAACGATCCGAGCAGCCTGCGTTTGCCGTTCATCGTCAGGTAACGCGCGGCCCAGATCGTTGGCGTGCCGACGTCGCAAGTGAAGATCGCGTCCGCGGCTGCGGTTTCGTCGATCATTCGCGCGAGATACTGCGGATGAATCGGTTTGCGGCCGGGCGTGCCTGTGGCTAGTTCGTCGAGATCTTTGCGAGCCTTCTGATAATGTTCGACGGAGGCATGGAGATGCTCGTCGTTTGTCTTATTCGTTAGCAGCGGCAGGAGACACGCGAGCGTCGTCTTCACATCACCAATCAAACCGAGATCGACTTTGGTGCGACGGCCGATTTGATCGCCGCGAATGTCGACTTGAATCACGGTCGCATCTTCCGGATAGAACTGCTGGTAGGGAAAGTCAGTGCCGAGCATCAGCAGCGTGTCGGAGTTCATCATCGCGTGATAGCCGGATGAAAAACCGAGCAGGCCGGTCATGCCGACGTCAAAAGGATTGTCATACTCGATGAACTCCTTGCCGCGCATTGCGTGAACGATCGGAGCCTGCAGCTTACCCGCAAGTTCGATCAGTTCATCGTGAGCACCAGCGCAACCGGCGCCGCCGAGGATCGTCACGTTTGTAGATTCGTTCAGGAATTGGGCCAATCGAGCAACTGCGTCTTCGGAAGGTCGTACAGTGGCTTCAGCAGTCGGAAATTTGAGCCGCGGCTTGCTTTCACCTGCTTCCTGCAAAGCTATGTCGCCGGGAAGGACGATAACCGAGACGCCTCTTTTCGACAGTGCAATCTGGATCGCGATTTCGAGTATGCGAGGTATTTGCTCCGGGGTCGACACGAGCTCGCAGTAGTGGCTGCACTCACGAAACACGATCTCCGGATGCGTTTCCTGAAAATAGTTACTGCCGATTTCGCGACTCGGAATCTGAGCAGCAATCGCGAGCACTGGCACGCGGCTGCGATGCGCATCGTAAAGACCATTGATCAAGTGTGTGTTTCCGGGTCCGCAGCTTCCGGCACAGACTGCAAGACTCTCGGTCAGGTGCGCCTCGGCCCCGGCAGCAAACGCGGCGGTTTCTTCGTGTCGCGTGTGGACCCACTGCATGTCTCCGCGCCGGCGAATTGCGTCGGTGATGCCATTGAGCGAATCACCAGCGACTCCATAGATCCGTTTGACACCGGCGAGAGCCAGCGTGTCCACCACCACCTGCGCTACAGTCTTTTTAGCCATCCAGTCCTCCAGTCTTGAAGCCTGAGAGTAAACCTTCTGTGTTTTCGATCTTGTCGCTTTTCGCGTTTTCTTTAGTCATTTTGACTTTATTTTGTAGCGGATGCTATTCGCGTTTTCTGAGGCAACTTCCACATCGACAGACGTCCTCCCCCTACGCGAGCCGGCGCGGACATGACTCGACGAACTTTGGAGGCGTTTTGAGTTTAATTTGGGTTTAAGAAACAACTGCCGTGAGCGCGACAGCCGTTCTTGCGTTTTATTTAGGGAATGAAACCTCAAACTCTTTACTGCATTCAAGGATTTGCGATTTGTTGAGTAAACAACCTCGCGCTTTCAACTTGTGTTGTGACGTTCCCAAGGCTGACGTTGGTACTGTAAATTCAAGTTGACCAGCCTCATCGTTCGAAGTGGGTGTGAAGTGCTTGATCGTGAACAGCGCTCCGTTCTTGCCTTGAAAAGCTGGATCAACGCTGGGCACCATTTGGCCTTTCAAAGAGAAAGCAAACACGGCTTCGATCGCCTGATTTTTTGCATTGCGTATCGAATACAAGAGTTGCAGAGATACGGTTTTAGTTGTCCTATCACCTTTTGAAGATACCTTTGTCACAGTGCTGATGATTGGCGGAGACCCTCCTGGTGAGTTTTCCGTGTCGGGCCACAGAGATTGAAAGCGGGCTATCGCCTCGGGATAAAGCTTGCGCATGTGCTCCTCGCGAGTAATAAACCTTGGGTGATCGGAAAACAGGGCACTGAACTTTGACTGCTCGCCTGTTCTCGCTTTCATTATGCGAAAGAGGTTGATCGCGAAGTCTGGATGAAACCCAGCGTCAACCATCATTAGCAGACCTAACTTATCAGCGTCGTTCTCGTCGTTCCGTTCCAGCTTCTTATTGAGCAGCTTGCCTGCGGTCACTGTGGCCAAAAGACCCCAGTTAGCGCTTTGGTCTCCTAGTGCGATTCTGTAGCGCCAATAATTGATTTGTCGTTGCAATTCCACTTCACGAACATAGGACTTGTAACCGTGACGATAGATGTTGTGAGCGAATTCATGGGCCTGAACTGCTGCCCAAAGTCCCGGCTCGTCGCCGATTAGTTCGGCTAACCCTGAAGTAACAAAAACGTGTCCGCCCATGGTGTTAAAGGCGTTTGGATCACTTCTTTGGATCACTTCTACGTCGTAAGGTAAGTTTGGTACTCCATTGAATGCCGCAGTTTTACGAAGCCTGTCGAAGACCTGCTGGGCCATGTTAGCTGCCGGAGTATTTCTAATAACTCCATAGCTGGAGAGAATTGAGTTTCTTTGACCGAAGCCAAGCGTGATCTCTTCCGCCAAGTCAACCGTAACTGGTTGTGTTGTGAAGGTGTCAGTGGCTGGCGGCGGTGAGGCAACGTTGCTTTTCGCACTGGCAGATATTTGAGTTTCCGCCGCGATCTCTTTGCTTGAGGGCGGAGGTGTGATCTGAGGCTCTTTAACGGGCAGCGGCTGTGTGCCCGTCGCCTTTGCTGGCGCACCGTACGGAGCCTCCATCATTGCACTAATAACTTCGTCGGGTATTCCTTGATGTTTCAGTTCTCGCAGGATGGTTGGTGTGGTATCGAAGTGACACCTCGAGTTCTGAATCTTCTTAATGATCTCTTCTGGCGCTACTTTGGCTCTGACCATTTGCGTGATGTGATTATTGGTCAAAGCCTCCCATGGCAATGGCTCCTGCGCGCGAGTTAACGAGACCGAGGTCAAGCAGACTAGGGCGATGAATACGGCTAAACCGAGATGGGAAATTCTCCTGGACATGGAGGTTGAGGATTCCTTTCTGTAGTTGTATCTGGACTGTGTGCTCGCACACGCACACTTGTGGTGAAACACAGCATGACCGCAAACAGACGGGCCTTATAACTCAAAGGTTTTGCGAGGTCGGCGGTCTGCGATGAGGTACTTAGCAGTTCCCGTGCCGCCAAGTTTGTGAGTGGTTTCTACAGGTTCCGCCCTGACGAAATCGGTATTTCTCGGTATTGATCCCGATCGGCGAAAAACAGTATTTCGCTGGTATGAGACAACAACTCTTTTCACTTCTCCTCATTTTGGTGGCGCTCACCGGCGAAGCGCTTGGCGATCAACTTTTGCTCAAGAATGGCGATCGTTTGACGGGCACGATTGTTAAGTCAGACGGAAAGACAATCGTGTTCAAGAGCGATCTGGTGGGTGAGATCAGCGTCGCGCTCGACAGCGTCACGAATGTCACCAGCGATAAGACGTTGTACGTGACGCTTGCGGATGGCCGCACTGTTGCTGGTTTGGTTAGCGCCAAAGACGGGCAAGCGGAGATCAGATCGACCGCCGGACCGATCGTCGTGGATCGATCCGCGATCACGATCATTCGCTCCGAAGCCGAACAACAGCTCTACGAAAGCACGCTGAATCCCGGTTTGCTGCAACAGTGGAATGGCGGCGCCGATCTCGGGCTGGCGCTCACGCGCGGAAACTCACACACCACGAATTTCGCGCTCGGCATGGCTATTTCACGCGAGACACTGCGCGACAAAACCAGTCTCTACGCTGCTTCGGTTTACAACCGTGAAACGAGTGACGGCGTTTCCCGCACGGTCGCAAACACGTTTCGCTTCGGCGCGCGTTACGATCGGAATATCAATCGCGATTGGTTTGGCTACGGCTTTACCGATCTCGAACACAATGGCCTTCAGGATCTGAACCTGCGTTGGGTGCTCGGCGGTGGACTTGGTTATCACGCGATCCGCAACGAGCGAACGAAGCTCGACCTGCTTGGCGGTTTGGACATGAGCCGCGAGTATTTTGAAGGTGACGATAACGATCGCACTTCACTCGAAGCGCAGCTCGGTCAGACATTGGACCATCAATTCACGCCGCGCGTTGCGCTCAAGGAGCAGTTGTTCTTCTTCCCGAATCTCTCGAACGGCGGCGAGTATCGCATCAACTTCGACGCCTCGTTAGTGATGGACATCAGCCGCCGCCTCGCGTGGCAAGTCACGCTGAGCGATCGTTACCTCTCCGATCCTCCCGGCGGGTTCAAACAGAACGATCTACTGCTGACGACTGGATTGAAGATCAAACTCGGACTGCTCAAGTGACCCGTGTTGACTGAGAGAGGTCACGACTCTTTCGATAGCAGAGATTTCCTCGTCCTCAAGTTCAGAAAACGTGGCGCGTTTTGCCTGCGATAGCCGGCCATTATTTTGCAGTATCAGCCGGACCAGCAAAGAAGCGCGACGGTCGGGCATATCTACGATGTCCATGGTAGCCCGAATAGCCGCATCAAAAACTCTCAGAAATCCGATCTCATCCCTGAGATCGGTGCGAATAGTTTCAGCCACGCAGTCATATAAGTATTCCGCGAATCTGGTTGCGTCCCAGAATCGATATAGTTGCGCAGTCTGATTATTAACGACCAGCGATCCCTCCCGATTCATCTCGTAGTCGATGTACGGTGAAATCGATTGAGAGAAGCCTTCCAAAACCTCATCATAGCGGTTTCGATCGCGCATCATGACCGCAGAGACAGGAAACAGCATTTGGTGAGGGGTGAACCCGGAACTCGCAAGCTCTTGATGTATGAGAAAGCGGTGGATTCGCCCGTTACCGTCCTCGAACGGATGTATGAACACAAAGCCGAACGACGCTACCGCCGCCGCACAAACAGGATCGGTTTTTGCGCCGCGTAAGTTTGCCGTCATTCGCATCCATCCGTTCATCAGGTCAGCAAGGTCCTCAGACTTGGGACAAACAAAATGAACGTGTTCTCTGAAGTCACTCATCGTCTCACCGATGAAGCTCTGCACCGTTCGCCATCCGGTAGCCGCATAGCGTGAATCAACTATGTCATTCTGAAGCCTGATAAATGCCTGCGGATCGGTAGTCTCAAATTTTGCGGCCCTTGTTAGTGCGGCCACGAATCGCTCAGTACGCTTCGCGCTGGGTACTTCCCCCTCAATCGCAAAGGAGGACTTCGTTTCTTTTGTATATAGGTAATGTACAGCGCGAGCCAGGATCGTCGGTTCGCAACTTTCCACCAGCGACTTGGCTTCGAGATCCAGACCTGAGGTCATCGCTTGGTTGAGAGGAGCAGTTCTACGGATGAGAGGACAGTAGGTATTGTCTCCAAGGAGGTTGTTGTTAACTCGTTGACGGCGTACCCTTCTGACAGGACCTGTCACATGCAGTTTGGGATCTAATATGTTGATGTAGCCAGTGGGAGATACATCATCAGCGTTGAGAAGCTTTCCGGTCAGTGCTTCGTATAGAAACCAAGCGCGGCGAACGTAGGTGCCTTTTGGTTCCTGCCTTATCCACTCCTCTAACAACTCCGCATCAAGGACCTTGAAAAGGGTGTCGTAAACACTGAGATCAATTGGCTCATAACGTAAGGCAAATTTGAGATTTCCTATTATTCCCGATGGTGCGTAGATGGGCGGGTAATATTCCTCGACGGCCTCACTCGTAATGACGGTCTTTCTAGCTGCCGACCTAATCCATGACTGAACAGTTGGTTTTCGTACGAGTAGGTTTAGCTCTTCAATCAAAGCCACCAGACCTATTGAGCGGCCAGTCTCTTTAGATGTAAAACTCTGATCGGGCATGGAAATTTCTGATCTGAACCCATAGTTTGTATAAAACTACGATCGCATCTTAGCAGAAACCATGTAAAAGGACGATCAGACTTGGAATACGCGGCTTTTTCGACGAGATTCGGAAAAACCGTGATCGCCGGACTGGTCTCGTTCCATTAGGACGCCAGCAGTTCCCCGGTCAGTTTCAATTGCATTCTCTTGAGGAGACCGACGCCGGCGCGGCGGGCTCTCTGCTCAGGAGAAAACCCTCGGGTGGTTGCTCATCGTTTTTGCCGATGCATCGCGTCCAATCAACGAGCTTCTCAATCATCAGACCGACGTACTCCGTCGTCTCTTCGTCGGTCAGTTTACCTACAGTGTCGAAGCGTTCGTTGGCGGCGCCGATCATTAGCTCGGGCTCGTTGAGGAGAAACATGTTGAGCGAAGCCAACAGTTTTCGCAGGCGGAACTGCGCGCGCGCCGTATCGAGCGCGTCGGTGGACGCGCCCATCACAGCTACGGGCTTACCCGACCACGGGTTATCGCCGGAGGGACACGCCGCCCATTCGATCGCGTTTTCCAGCACTCCCGGAATCGAGTCGTTGTATTCAGGTGTGATAAAGAGGATTGCATCCGCCTCGCGTACGCAATGCTTCAACTCCACCACCCGCGCGGGTGGATCCTGGTCCACGTTGAAGGGCGGAAGATCATCAATCTCGACGAGGTCGATGGTCACGTCTTCGGGTGCAAGTTGCGTGGCAACGCGCAGGACGGCCTGATTGTACGACTGATGGCTAGCCGCAATGCTAACGAAATGCATTGTTCTCCTTTATCGAACCGCTTCGACTAACTGGGGCCATTCAGTGTCAGGTTGAAGATGGTGAAACGTGTCTTCATCCGGACCATACCAAGGGTCGTCAAGTGTTATCAGCACCTCCAGATCTTCCTCGCTCATAATGAACCTCCCAACTTCGCAACTACCATTTCCCTGACGCGACGGTTATCTCGATATTTGGACCACGTCTGAAGGCGCACCGGCTTCTACGCGTCCGATGCCGCCCTCGACAACTACCTTGCAGGTCTTCAGCGGAACCGTTGCGGGGCCGCGAAGAACGGCGCCTGAAATGACGTCGAACTGTGCGCCATGCTTCGGACACGTCACAACCGATCCATCGAGTTTGCCCTTGCTGAGCTCTCCCTGCTTGTGCGTGCACTTACTCTGAGTGGCGTAGAAACTTCCGGCGACGTTGAAGACAGCGACGTCACCCACGAGAACCGACGATCCTGGTGGCACGTCACTTATCCGAAACTCGTTTTCTTTCAGAGCAAGTGGGGCAATCGAAGCATCGCCTGTGGCAGTTGAAATGTTCACTTTATGACGCTCCTTTGGAAGCCGCGGCAGCCGAAGGCTTCGCATTCTGACGCGGGACCTGACTTCCAGGTCCAGTGAGCCACTCTTCGAAACGCATTTCGCCAAGCATCGGCGCGCCGTCAGTCGGTACAAGCGATTGTTCGCTCAACTCAGTGCCGAAGTATTGTGCGTGCGGGTCGGCAACAACCTCGCGCGGATCGTTGCGCGCATCGAGACCACGGCTAATGAACTCGTTGAAACGAAACTGCTCTGGCCCCGCCACTTCAACCGTTCCATTCAACGGCGATCCAATCGCGACTTTCACAACCGTATTCGCGACGTCTTCCGCCGCCAAAGGCTGAAAAGCGACAGCCGGCAAGCGAACCGTGTTGCTATCGGTAGCGGAGTCGGCAATGCGCCCGAGGAACTCGAAGAACTGCGTCGCCCGCACGATCGAATAAGGTATCGGTGATTCCTTGATCAGCTTTTCCTGCGCGACCTTTGCACGCATGTAACCGCTCTCGGGCAGACGGTCACAACCCACAATGGACAAGGCCACGTGATGACTTACGCCTGCGGCCGCTTCGTACGCGAGCAAGTTGCGAGTTGATGTTTGGAAGAACTCCATCACCGCGTCATCCGCGAACGACGGCGAGTTCGACACGTCGATCACCACCGACGCACCCGCGAGAACTTCGGCGAGTCCTTCACCGGTCAAAGTATTTACTCCCGAATCCGGCGATGCAGGCACAGCTTCATAACCGCGCTCGCGAAGCTTTGTTACGACCTTCGATCCGATGAGCCCGGTGCCGCCAATAACCACAATTTTCATGTTTTCATTCGTCATTATTAACCCTCCTCAATTGGTCTTTACTGTGCCGGCACCAGCACCGGAGCGCCCTTGTCCTTGATAAAGAACACCAGGAACTTTGCCGGTTTGGTAGTGCTTGCGTTACGGCCAACGATGTGAACATCTTCCGGACCTTCATAAAAGGTCTCGCCGGGTTTCAGCGTCACTTCCTTTTCACCCTTCACCTGCATCACGATTGAGCCGTCCAGCACATAAACGAAGGCACGCGCGTTGTGCCGGTGAATGGGATCCGCGGCGCCTGGCGGATAGTCCACTGTGATCATCAAGACTTCTTTGCCGGGCAGTTCCGGCAGATCTTTGGACATGAGCTCTTTGACAGTGGCTTGTATGGCGGGCTGTTGGGCCATCAACGTGCCCGCCATGACACAAAATAGAACCAACACCAGTTTCGTGTACTTCATGATATTTCACGCCCCTGCTGCCGAGCTTTGCTCAGCTTTAATAAACTGAAGCAAGTCTGCGTTGATCAAATCCTTGTGAGTCGAGCACATTCCATGCGGCAAGCCCGGATAAACTTTCAGCTCCGCGCCCTTCACGAGCTTCGCCGATACGAGCGCACTGATCGCGATCGGCACGACCTGATCGTCGTCGCCATGCATGATGAGCGTCGGCACGTCAAACTTCTTCAAATCTTCAGTAAAGTCAGTTTGCGCAAACGCTGCGATGCAATCGTAGGTGGCTTGAAGACTCGCCAACATCGATTGCAAAAGGAAACTATCGAGCAAGCCCTGGGAAACTTTTGCGCCTGGCCGGTTGAAGCCAAAGAAGGGAACCCTGAACTCGGTCATAAACTGATTGCGATCGGCCTGGATGCTGGCGCGAAACCCATCGATCACCTCGATCGGAAATCCGTTAGGATTGGCTTCAGTCTTTTGCAGGAACGGTGGCACTGCGTTGATTAGCACTGCCTTTGCCACACGGTCGGTACCGTAACGTCCGATGTAGCGTGCTACTTCGCCGCCGCCCGTCGAGTGGCCGACGTGAATTGCGTCTCTTAGATCGAGCGTCTCGACGAGTGCGCGGAGATCGTCTGCATATGTGTCCATGTCGTTGCCGTTCCAAGGTTGGCTCGAGCGGCCGTGACCACGACGGTCGTGGGCAATGCATCGATAACCGTTCCGGGCAAGAAAGAACATCTGATCCTCAAAGGCATCAGCCGACAGCGGCCATCCATGACTGAAGACTACGGGCTGTCCCGAGCCCCAATCGTTGTAGTAAATGCGCGTTCCGTCTTTTGTCGTGATCGTACTCATTTCGATCCTCTCTTTCGGGGTTGTTTGAGTAGAGGATTTTGCGCGGAATGGATTACTTCCGAAACCCTAGATGGTGCGACCGGAAGATCACCCGATAGAGTTAGCGTGAACTCAATCGGAAGTCGTCGCTGAGTTTTTGTCTTTGCGCGGACGGACAACAGTGACGCGAAGTCCAAACAATCTCGCGTCCACTGAATACGCGCCTGGACCAAGAAAGAAGAGTGCGGCCGAGGACAATATACTGAGGATGTAGATCACATTGTTTGGTTGGTCAGCCAACAACAGATTTGCAATCGCTGCAACACACGCGATTATCGTGAGGAAGATCGTTAAGAAGCCGGCCAGAAGGCCGAGTAAAACCAATGCTATTAATGCAAAGATAAACCAGTGCAGAGCGTTGGAAGAGAAGTTGAACCGGTGCGTAAGGTTCAACGCAAACATCCAGGCTGCCGCTATTCTTAAGAGTAGTAGCCCTATACCCGGACCGCCCTGAGGAAACATAGGGTAGAGTCTTTGCACGGAAGTAAGTTATCGGCGGTGACGGGAATCGAACACCCCCTTTAGAGTGATACAGCCACAAAGAGGCATAAGAGCAGTTTGACCATATTGCTTTGTGCTTCTTTGTGGCTCAGAACTGAAACTTCAGTGCAAACTGAATCGAGCGCGGACCGCCGATTTGGTAAAGAGGATTGAGTCCGCCATTGGCGCCACCCGAACCGAGACTGTTCGCTAAGGTTTGAGTCGAGCGGCCAAACAACGGGTTGGTCAAAACATTCGTGGGACTACCGAAGTTCGGGTGATTGAAGATGTTGAAAAACTCCGTGCGGAAACGGAGTCCCAATTTCTCCGTGAGGCGAAACTGCCGCTGCAATCCGACATCAACCTGCCACGCTCCAAAACCTCGCAACACATTGCGGCCGAGATTTCCTTGAGTTCCGGCTGGTGCTGAACTGAAAGCCGCACGATTGAGAATCTTCCCACCGGGAAATTGCGAACCATGTATCTCGAGCGGAACGTTTGGAATTACATTCGGACGAGGCGCTAGCTGCGTGCCGGCGGCGAAGAAACTCGCGCCAACAACGTTAACTGGTGGAGCCGATCTCGCGAAGATGAAACTGTCGATCGACCAGTCGCGCGTTATTGCTTTGACGGTTTCCTGTGATCCAAACGAGGGCAACTCATACGTAATGCCCGCGGTCGATGCATGACGGATGTCGAAGTTGGAATTACCGCGATCGACGTTCGCGTCAGCGATCTGGCCGGGCGTATTTACGTTCGTGGCGATGGCGTCTGTCGAAGCGATATCGATCGAATGCGACCACGAGTATGAGGCCAATGCTTGCAAACCGCGCGACAAACGGCGCTGGAACTTCACTTGTAAAGCGTGGTAGTCCGAGGTCGCCGAATTGTCAGTCAACGCAATGAAGTCAAAACTCGGATTTACGGCGAATAGATTCGTGACGCGGAGCAACTGCCTTCCGATAGCGCCGACATAAGTGGCCGAGAGACTCTGATTATTTCCGATCGACTGCTCCACCGCGACGTTCCATTGATACGTTCGCGGCAGTTTCAGATGGGGATCGGCGACGAGCATTGTTGCCGCCGGCAGATTTGTCGTGAGTGCGGGAGGAGCCGCGTCTTGCGGACTCAGCGGAAACGGTGAGGAAGGGAAGTTCTTGTCAGCACTGTAGGGAAAAAAGCTGGACACTCCGCCGAGCGATCCCTGTCCGAGATCGTAAAAGATTCCGAAGCCCGCGCGCACCGCGGCGTCCCAACTTCGTATGCCACGGAATTGATAAGCAAGTCCGATTCGCGGCGCAAAGTTTCCGTAGGTGGTCTCGTAAAGCGGCGTACCTCGGGGCGCGAGGGTCAGCGTCGCGGGATTATTAAGGCCGATCACCGTGAATGGATCGTTTTCGCGATTCTTGCCTTTCAGTGCTGGATTGACGTCCCACCGCAAGCCGTAAGTTATCGTTAATCGCGGTGTGATCTTCCAGGTGTCCTGTCCAAACAACGAGAAGTTTTGCGATACGAGCGCGTTTGTTTGAAACGAACTCGACTGCGCCAACAGCGCTGTGCCGGACAGCAAACCACTCACTCCCGAGAACGCTGCAAATTGATGATAAGCGGCCGGACTACTGAAAGGAGCGAGCCAGCGATAGTCGACCCCGAATTTCAACTGATGGCTGCCCTTTGTCACTGACAGGTTGTCGATGAGATTCACCTGGCGTTGTTCGGTCGTTCCTTGCTTGCCTTGAACGTATTGTCCAACACCCAGGACGATGAACAGGAAAGTGCCATTCGCTGACGTGATGCCCGGAGGAAACAAAAACGAGTCAGTAAGTGGCACAGCGCCGCCGAAGTCATCCATGATGAAGTCGATACCAACGCGATGGTTGCTGTAGTTCGCGCGCACTTCGTTACTGATCTCGGGACTGATCATTTGGGTGAGGCCGACAGTTCCGGTGTGTACTGAAGATGACAATGAATTCGTCGCGCTGAGTACCCGGCCGGAACTGAAGACCGGTCCTCGTTGAGCTAACTTTGAAGGCGAGAAGTTATACCGGCCAAACAAATTGAGCCGCGACCGGAGCGCATGATCGATCCGGATGCTGTAAGCATCAAGTGACGAAGGATCCGAAAAACTCGCGTTGAATTGCGCTACGCCTGCCGCGAGTGCACGTCCGTTGGCAATCGGGAAAGCATTTAAATATGGACGTATTGCGGCTGAGGCTTGCTGCCGCGATTGATTATCCGGCACGGCGGTTTGCATGCTCGACGGCTGGCGTAACCGTTGCCCTTCGTATGAAAAGAAGAAGAACGTTTTGTCTCTGACGATTGGACCACCAAGTACGCCGCCAAAATCATTCAGCCGTTCCGCGGGTTTCGCGAGACCGTTGAAGTTTACAAACCAATCTCGGGCATCGAGTACGTCGTTTCGAAAATACTCGAACAGCGTGCCGTGAAACGCATTGCTTCCGGATCGCGTGGCGATCGAGATCTGCCCGCCCGGCGTGCGGCCAAACTCGGGCGCAAACGAAGACGTCTGAATGCGAAATTCCTGCATGGCATCGACGCTTACGAGACTGTTTGTTCCCCCCGAAGCGCTCAGCGCAGGCAAGGTGCCTGAGGCACTCTGCATCATGGCGATGAATCCGGTGACGCCGAAATTCGCGCTGACGCCGTCGACCGTGAAGTAGTTAGCGTCCGCGCGTTGTCCGTTTACACTGAATTGCCCCTGATCGTTAAAGGTGGACGGCGTGACGACCACGCCGGGCGTCAGTTCGATCAGCGTCTGGAAACTGCGGCCGTTAAGAGGGACATTCTCGACAAACGTACGGTTGATCACAGTGCTGACCGTGGCTGTCTCGGTATTCACCAGAGGCGCACCGCTTTCCACCACGACCGTTTCCGAAACGTCGCCGAGCGTCATTTGAAGATCGATGCGCAGTGCGTCCTGTACGTGCAGGATCACGTCGGGCTTGATTAATTTCTTGAATCCTGACTTTTCTATTTCCAGACGATAAGAGGCGGGTGGAAGATTCGCGAGGTGATAATCGCCTGAGTCATTGGTCGTGCATTCATGACGGATGTTCGTCGCGGCGCTGATCGCGGCGACTCTGGCGTCGACGATCAAAGCATTCGCGGGGTCTGTGATACGTCCCGAAAGCGAGGCATTTGTGGATTGGGCCTGGCCCAATGTGAAAGAAGTGAGGAGGATGAATACTAATGCAGCAACTCGGTGCATAGTCCAAACCTCACATTCCAAAGTGGAACGCGAGACTAATGCCCCATTCGAGTCTCTGTCAATGCCGCAAAGGAGTAACTGTTCAATAACCCGATAGTGTGATGCGCATGCTTCCAATGCAAAGGACATACTGAGACAGCCGTTTTGAGCTCAGCCTTTGGGCTGTCTTTGGCAGACAAGCTAAAGCTTGAACTAGCTTTGCCCGAAAAGTGCTTAACGGCTTCGCCGCCGGATGTGAGGCGGGGCTCTGCCCCGCCGGTTGGGTGGTGAGGGCAATGGGCTTGGCCCCTGGTTCGGGCTAAGCCCCCAAGATCATGGGCCAAAGGCCATACGAGGGGCCAAGCCCAACCTCTTTCTTGAACATAACGGCGGGGCAGAGACCCCGCCTCACATCCGGCGGCGAAGCCGTTAAGCACTTTTCGGGCAAAGCCACTTGAACTCAAAACGCTTTCTCCGAAGTTTCAGAATGCTGCGATAAGATATGCGGACCATGGAGAAACCGCGCGGACGACGATTTGTCATCCCGCTTGGCCCCGTATGCGCCTTCCTGCTGCTGGCGTGTTGCCCTTCCGCGTTTGCGTTGAATCCGGAATTGGACGTCAGCCAGTATGCTCACACGGCGTGGAAGAGCCGCGACGGTTTTCCCAAGGGCGAGGTCACCTCGATCGCCCAAACTCCAGACGGTTATCTCTGGCTCGGCATGGAGTTCGGTTTATTTCGTTTCGACGGTGTAAAGCCCGTCCTTTGGCGTCCGCCGGCGAATCAGGAACTTCCCTCCAACTTTATCTTCAGTTTACTGGTTGCGCGTGATGGAACTCTCTGGATCGGTACGGCTAAAGGCGTTGCGAGCTGGAAAGATGGCAAGCTGACGCAGTACGCAGAACTAGCTGACCGCTATATTTTCAAGATCATGGAGGATCGAGAAGGAACGATATGGATTAGCGGAATGGGGGTACCGCTCGGGAAACTCTGTGCGATTCGGAATGGCAGTGTTCAGTGCTTTGGGGACGACGGCAGTCTCGGCCGCGGAGTATTCAATTTACACGAAGACAGCAAGGGCAATCTCTGGGCAGGAGTGAAGGAGGGCCTGTGGCGCTGGAAACCTAGACCACCAAAGTTCTATTCCCTTCCGGGCGAGCCGGACGGCATTCACTGTTTTGGTGAAGACGAGGACGGCACACTGCTGGTTGGTTGGAGCAACGGAATTCATCGATTCATTGACGGGAAAACTGAAGCGTATCCAACGACGGAAAAGTTAGGGCCACTCCGATCTCGAAGGATGTTACGTGACCGGGACGGCGGTTTATGGATTGCAACTTTCAACCGGGGAATTGTTCACGTCCACAACGGCCGAACTGATGTGTTCGCGTTGTCTGACGGACTATCCGGAGAATCCGCTTTATCATTCTTTGAAGATCGCGAAGGCAATATGTGGGTAGTGACCGGGAGCGGCCTCGATCGCTTTCGCGATTTTGTGAGCGCCACGTTTTCCGTGAATCAAGGTTTGGCGAGCGCGCGAATACGATCGGTTATTGCGGACAAACAAGGAGGCATTTGGCTTGCCACTCCCAACAACTTGAATCGGTGGAACAACGGGCAGGTTACGATTCTCAACGCCAGCACTAATAACCCCCAGGGCTTCGTTCCAAATTCTCTTTTTCAGGATGATACCGGGCGTGTTTGGGTTTCTACTCCGTATGAGTTTGGTTATCTTGATAACAATCGATTTGTTTCCCTCATCGCTCAACCGGGAGCCGTGACTGCCATTACGCAGGACAATGCCGGCGCGCTATGGGTCGCCAACGAGCACGCCGGACTTTTTCAAGTACAAAAGGGGATGGTGGTGCAACAAATTCCCTGGTCCAATCTCGGCCAAACCGATCCCGTGATTGCCCTGGCCGCCGATCGGGTGCGCGGTGGGGTCTGGCTTGGTCACTTTCAGGGCGGCGTTGCGTATTACAACGACGGCCAGATCCGGCAGTCGTATACCACTGCCGACGGGCTGCTCGGCGGCCGTGTGAACGATCTCTACGTCGATCGCGAGGGCACACTGTGGAGCGCGACCGAGAGTGGAGTCAGCCGCTTGAAGGATGGACGTTTTGCGACGTTGACCAGCAGGAACGGGTTGCCGTGCGATGGTGTTCATTGGGTAAGGGAAGACGACGCCGGTTCATTCTGGCTCTACACACCTTGCGGTTTGTTGCGTATTGCCAGAAGCGAAATCGATGCCTGGGCCGTCGCGATGGACCACGACACAAATGCAAAGCCAACGGTCCGGGCCACTGTTTTCGATATCTCGGATGGTGTGCGGGGCATCGCATCGACAAACCACTTCAGCCCGCAAGTCACGAAATCAATCGACGGCAAACTCTGGTTTTTGATCGGAACGGAAGACGTCAACCTCGTCGATCCGAATCATCTT
>DATEHX010000249.1:0-11821 GCA_035279345.1 Pyrinomonadaceae bacterium
GTAGACACCAATGGTACCTCGGCCGGCGCTGGCCAACGACTCGGCGCACCTGGACCAGAGAACCTCAGTTCACCGATCCAGCGAAATGCGTCGTTCGCGGTCAATCTTCTCGACATCTGTGTCGCGGCAGCATCGCCCCCGAATCGCGTTCGCGACTTCACGTCCGATCCGGCCAACAACTCAACGTTCGGCACGTTGGACATTCGCAGAACCGTCACAAACAACACGGGTGGTAACGTAACGCGATTGCGTTGGCGCGTAATCGATATCACGACGTTCCCGGCGCCGAGCGGCATTGCCGACCTGCGCCCGCGAACTTCTACCGCGGTTGTAGTAACCGTTGACCGTCCGCCATGTGGCAGCGGCACCAGCAACGTAACAGTGCAGGGAACGACACTCGAACAACCTCCGTCACAGCCAAACGGCGGCGGATTCAATTCCTCGATGTCATCCGGCACGGTCACTCTCGCAACACCGCTCGCTAATGGAGCCTCACTCGACGTTCGTTTCCTGCTTGGTATTCAGCAAACGGGAAGCTTCAAGTTCTTTATCAACGTCGAGGCTCTGCCATAGCAAGACTAATCAGCAACACAACGAGAAAGGAGGGGGTGCAATGCGCCCTTCTCCTTTCTTTGTTTTTGTGTGTGTGCGCTTTGGTGTTAAGCGGCGCCCATGCCGCTGCCTGGCCACAGAAGCTCACTCCCGCCGAAGAAGCACTCGTCCAGGGATCGAAAGAAGCAATCCTCGCCACTGGTATTTCCGAGACGTATTTCCAAACTCATTTCAAACTACTAAAAGTCGTAGACAAGCCCGCGGACCGGCGCGTCACGTGGCAATTCACAATTAACGAACATAGTACGGTCATAAACGATGCGATTGGTTACTACACTGAAGGAACCAAACGAATCGATACCCACAGCATCGCAAAAGCGTTGGGCAAAACCAGTGAAATTCAACGCACGCTTTCGCGATCCCGAGCGTTAAGCATCCTGAAATCCTGCATTGGTAATTTCGAAAATCCTTCGGTCCTGTATGGACCAGTTAACGGCCAGGCACAACTCGTGATGGTCGCCTACAAACGAGCCAGGGTGGAAAGCAAGAGCGAACGCGAAGAGGAACGTGAACGCGAGCGCGAAAAGCGCGAGAAGCAAAAGGCCATTGCCGCTGGCACCGACCTGATCGAATCAGAGGAAGACGAAGGCAAAGCTCCTCCGCTAATTATGGGAGCCGTCAACCTGCAAACGGGTAAGTGCACCAAAGGCGCCGGACTAATCACGCCGCTTCTATAAATTACTCCCATTTCCAGAGAGCAAAAGATCCGATGACCAGCAAAAACCGAAAAAATCTAGTGGGGTGGTTCTGCGCCGTTCTACTGTCGCTGATCGTAAGTGGCAGCAGCAATGCGCAGAATAACCAGATTCAATCAAAACGAGTGGTGAGTGTGACGAAGAGCGTCGTGAACATGAGAGCGCTTGCGGACGCTGAATCAGCCGCCACTAAGAGTAATAAGAAACAACGCGGCGCCGCGCTCCAATCTCCGGGCGCTGGCTTTCAAACCATGCCGGTACCGGGATCGATTCCCGAAGTAAATACCGGATCGAAATCTTCCGGCTTGCAAGAAGAAACACCCGCTCAAGTCAACAGCATGGATATCGGCGGACCACTGGTTCCCTCTCCCGGGCCCGCGCAGAATTTCCAGGGTGCGGTTGACGAAGCCGTCGGTGGTGGACCATCAGGAACTTTCACGATTCCACCCGATACGACGGCGGCAGTCGGTCTCGATAAAGTGATGGTGATGCTGAACAACAACGTCGTCATCCAGGACAAACAAACGGGCGCACAGTTGAGTCTGGTGAGCCTGACTTCTTTCTGGAGCTCCACCGGAGCGACCGGCACCTTTGATCCGCGCATCGTTTACGATGCCTTCAACAATCGTTGGATCGTCGCGGCGGTTTCAAATGCGCAGACCGCGAATTCGTCAGTGCTCGTCGGTGTTTCCACCAGTCCGGATCCGCAAGGCACCTACAACTTGTTCCGTTTCATCGTCGGTTGTGCGCCGGGATCGCCCGGATGCAACGCAGCCGGCGGCTGGGCCGACTTCCCGATGCTCGGCTTCAATAAAAACTGGGTCGCGATCGGTTGGAACCAATTCACCATCAACACGCTCGCCTTTACCGACGGGCGCATGTTGGTAGTCGATTACCCAACACTGCGCGCTGGCACTGCCAACGCCACGATCTTCACCGGCGCAACAGCCGCAATCGGCGGCTTCTGCCTGCATCCAGCCACTACGTTTTCGGCTACAGAAGAAGCGCTCTACGTTCCGACGCACATCAGTAGCGCCGGAGCCACGTATCGCTTGCACACAATTACCGGCACGCCCGCCGCGCCGGTTTTCAACGTCGACCCGGCGAACCGAACTCGTCCCGGCGGCGGTTGGACGCAACCCGGCGGTGATGTATTGCCGCAACAGTGCGTGCCGGGTGTCGGAGCACCGACTCAAGTGTGTCCGCCGACAATTCGGCAGGTTGATGTGGGTGATGCGTTCGTGCGATCGAACGTAGTCTTCCGTAACGGAAAGATCTACTACCCGCAAACCATCGCCTTGCCTACCGGCGGCATAACAAACAATTCACGGTTCGTCGCGCAATGGACCGCATTGAACAGCGACGGCACATTCTTCGACGGTGGCCGCGTGGAAGACGCAACCGCCACGCGCATCAATGGAGGCAAGCACTACGCCTACACCAGCCTTGCAGTTAACAAGAACAACGACGTACTGCTCGGCTTCTCGGAGTTTCAGTCAGACGACTACGCGGATTCCGCATACGCCTTCCGTCTCGGCGGCGATCCTGCAGGAACGATGCGCGATCCGGTGATTTACAAAGAGGGCGAAGACTACTATCAAAAGACTTTCAGCGGCACCCGCAACCGTTGGGGTGATTACAGTCACACGCTTGTCGATCCGGTGAACGACCGCGATCTCTGGACTCTGCAGGAGTATGCGCGGCTGCGTGTCGGCACGACCGGAACAGGCAGCAACGATTCGCGTTGGGGAACGTGGTGGGCCATGGTCAATGCGCCTGCCGGACCTGGCGAGCTTCTGATCAGCGAGTTTCGGTTGCGTGGACCGGGTGGCGCAAATGACGAGTTCGTCGAGATTTATAATCCCAGCACCGCGGATTTCACAGTCACAACCGCCGACGGTTCAGCCGGCTATGCGTTGGCGGCTTCAGACGGAACGATTCGTTTCACGATTCCTAATGGAACAGTGATTCCTGGCCGGGGCCATTACCTCGGTACAAACAGTGCGGCCTATTCGCTTTCCGGCAACGCAACCGGCAACGTGACGTACACGACCGACATTCCGGACAACGCCGGCATTGCATTGTTCTCAACCGCAACGCCGGCGAATTTCGCGTTGGCAACCAGGATTGACGCCGCGGGCTCACACCTGGAACCAAACGCGCTTTACAAGGAAGGCGTGGGATACCCGGCGCCGACTCCTCCTTCTTCGATCGACTACTCGTTCTTTCGCAGCTTCTGCCCGGGCAACCCGAATATCTTCATCTTCGGAACTACTCTTGGCTGTACTGTAGGGAGTGGTGGTTTGCCGAAGGATAGCGACAACAACGGAGACGATTTTGTGTTTGTCAATACGAACGGAACGTCTACGGGGGGACCGGTCCCGCGTTTAGGAGCACCTGGTCCTGAGAACCTCTCGTCGCCGATCGATCGCAACGCCGCGATGCCCGTGGTGGCGGTTGATGCGTCGATAGGTGCATCGGCGCCACCGAATCGCGTGCGCGATCTGACCTCAGATCCGGCAAACAACTCGACGTTCGGCACACTCGACATTCGCCGGCGCATCGTCAACCAAACGGGCAATCCGGTAACGAGGCTGCGGTTCAGGATCATCGACATCACGACGATTTTTGCTCCGTCTGCCTTCGCCGACTTGCGCGCACGCACGTCGGGGTCCGTGGTCGTTTCCGGTGTAAATGATGCCGGCACATGCTCGCCGTCGCCGGCGCCCTGCTCGATCACGATTCAGGGAACAACGCTTGAACAACCACCGCCACAACCAAACGGCGGCGCATACAACAGTACCTACTCGGCGGGAACGATCACGCTCGGAACTCCGCTCGCGCCGGGCGCGTCCGTCAATGTTCGTTTCCTGTTGGGAATTCAACAGACCGGCAACTTCCGCTTCTTCCTGAACGTGGAAGCGTTGCCATAGTTGCTTTAGAGCCACAAAGAAGCACAGGCCGTTTTTGTGCTTCTTTGTGGCATTCATGCTTTTGAGGGAAAGCAGTAGGTAACTACGTACTCGGGCGGTGTTTTTTCGAGTATCGGTTCACCCGCCGCTTCCAGCCATGCATGGCCGGCGACTTTCCCGCCCGATTCATTCTTAACACCAAAAATAATCCGTGTTCGTATGCCGTTTTGCGAGAGGTAACGGTGAAGCACAGCCGCGCGCTTCCAGCAAATCGGTTTGAAGTGGAGTACGTCGGCGGATAGCAGCAGGTCGATCGCGCGCGCGAGCCGTTCCTGAACTAGACGATCATTGGCACTGCTCGGCCGTGTCTCTGTTCCAGCCACGATCGCAAGCGCGCGCGGCAGCGAAAACCACCGCGCCGACACTGAAAGCACAGTCACCCACCAAGCCATCCGGCATAACAACAACGCCTCACCGGGCCGCGATACAAACTTCACCATCGTCCGGCCCCCGAGTCGACAAATCTTTAGAACATTACTAGCTAACACGCTTGTGCCTTTTGTGTCTTTTGTACCTCTTGTGGCTAAACGCGATGATACCTCACGTTCGTTTGAGTTTTCACACCCAAACGGCTAGTCTTGAACCACATAAGCCTTTATATAAATCACCTCGTAGTTAATGGAGGATCCGTGGCGGTTATTCGTCCCTTTCGCGCTTTGCGCCCGCCGGCCGAGCGCGCCCATGCCGTAGCCAGCGTTCCCTACGACGTCGTCAATACCGAAGAAGCACGCGCCCTCGCCGAGGGAAATCCGCTGAGTTTTCTGCACGTGTCGCGCCCCGAAATCGATCTGCCCGCGGGAACCGACATCCACAGCGACGTGGTCTATCGCAAGGCAGTCGACAATTTCGAGCAACTGACGGCAACGTGTCCGCTGGAAAAAGAAGCCGAACCGAGCTTGTATCTCTACCGGCTAGTCATGGGCCAACACGAGCAGGTCGGCGTCGTGGCCGTCTGTTCGATCGATGAATACGACAACGACACCATTCGCAAACACGAACGCACGCGCCGCGACAAGGAAGACGACCGCACGCGCCATATGGTCATGCTGCGCGCGCAAACTGGTCCAGTGTTTCTGACGTATCGAACGCGGCCGGAGATCGACGAACAAGTCTCGGCTGCGATCGCCGGCGAACCGTTGTTTGACATCACTGCCGGCGACGGAGTTCGTCACACAATTTGGAAACTCACCGACACTGACGCACTCGTCAACAGTTTCACTTCCGTGCCGTTGCTTTACATCGCCGACGGCCATCACCGCGCCGCCAGTGCGAGCCGCGCGCGCGCGGAGTTGCGCGAGCAGAGCTTCACGCACACCGGCAACGAAGACTACAACTATTTCCTGACCGTTATATTTCCCGATTCGCAAGTGCAGATTCTCGCGTACAACCGCGTCGTGCGCGATCTGAATGGTTTATCGAAAGAGCAGTTTCTCGAGGCCGTGAAAGAGCAGTTTACGATCACTGAGAACGCGAACCCCGAACCAGCGGAACGCGGCCACTGGAGCATGTATCTCGACGGTCACTGGTACGGGCTCACTCTCTCGCCCGCGTCAACGCTGCCGGCCAGCATCGTTTCAGCCCTTGATGTAAGCGTGCTTCAGGATCGATTGCTCGATCCCGTGCTGGGCATCAAGGACGTTCGTACTGACAAGCGCATCGATTTCGTTGGCGGGCTGCGTGGAACGAAAGAACTCGAACGTTTGGTCGACGAAGGCAAAGCGGCGGTTGCGTTTTCACTTTATCCGACAACCGTGGCGGAGCTGTTGATGGTTTCCGACGCAAACGAGATCATGCCGCCAAAATCGACCTGGTTTGAGCCGAAGTTGAGAGACGGGCTGTTGATTCACGTTATCTAGGAAAGCCATCCACAGATTACGCAGACTCTGTGTAATCTGTGGATGGTTCTAAACACTTATGCGAGTCTTAGTAGCAGATAAATTCGAACAGTCAGGCCGCGACGGCTTGGAAGCACTCGGTTGCGAAGTTTCGTTTCAACCGGACTTGAAAGACGAAGCGCTCGTTGATGCGATTGCGGAGGTAGCGCCCGATGTCCTGGTGGTCAGAGGCACGAAGGTGACTGAGCCGATGCTCGCCGCTGGTCCAATCAAACTCGTCGTGCGCGCGGGCGCGGGTTACAACACGATCGACGTCGCCGCTGCTTCGAAACGCGGCATTTACGTTTCGAATTGTCCCGGCAAAAACTCGATCGCCGTTGCCGAGCTCGCCTTCGCGCTGATTCTCGCGCTCGATCGGCGAATCGTCGACAACGTCGTGACGCTGCGTCGCGGCGAGTGGAACAAGAAAGAGTTTTCCAAAGCGCGTGGTTTGTACGGCCGGACGCTCGGGTTGATCGGCGTCGGCAAGATCGGGCAGGAGATGATCTCCCGTGCGCGAGCGTTTGGTATGCCTGTGATTGCGTGGAGCAGGAGTTTGACGCCGTTGCGTGCGGCGGAACTCGGCATCACACACAAGGAGTCGCCCCAAGCTGTTGCCGCTGAAGCCGATGTCGTGAGTCTTCATCTCGCGCTCAACAACGAAACGCGAAACATCATCGACGCGGAGTTTTTCAACGCGATGCGACAGGGCGCTTATTTCATCAACACCGCGCGCGGCGAGGTCGTCGATCAGCAAGCGTTGGTCAACGCGATGCAAACGCGCGGCATTCGCGCCGGTCTCGACGTTTATGCCACCGAGCCAACCAGCGCGGTCAGCGAGTTCAGCGACGCGGTTGGTAAAGAAGAAGGTCTTTACGGTACGCATCACATCGGCGCGTCGACGGACCAGGCACAGGAAGCGATCGCCGCGGAAACAGTGCGGATCGTGCAGCAGTTCAAAGAAACCGGTCAGGTGCCGAATGTCGTCAACCTCGCGCGGCAAACTCCAGCCACGCACAGGCTAGTCGTGCGTCACGTCGATCGTCCTGGTGTACTCGCGGGTGTACTCGACGCGATCAAGTCGGAACAGATCAACGTTCAGGAGATGGAAAATATCGTCTTCGAAGGCGCGGCGGCGGCCGTGGCGCGCATCAATCTCGACAATGCGCCGTCAGATGCGATTCTGAATCAAATACGATCCAGCAGTAGCGACATCATCGAGCTGAATCTGATTCAACTAGGTCGTCAATGAACACAACTCTCATCACCGGCGCCTCCTCAGGAATCGGTGCGGCTTTTGCCAGAAAGCTCGCGAAGCGCGGCAGAAACGTTCTGCTGGTCGCGCGTTCTGAAGACAAGCTGATAGCGTTGTGTAATGAGATTGGTCGCACGAGCGGCATTCGCGCGCAGTACGTGGCGATGGATCTGACTGAAGCAGATGCGTCGGGACGGCTTTTTGAAGAGACAAAAAAGCGTGATCTGGAGATCGACATGCTCGTCAACAACGCGGGCTTCGGCTCGATGGGCGACTTCGAGAGACAGGACCGCGCGTCGGAGCTCGAGATGATCGATCTGAACGTTAAATCGCTCGTGGACTTAACGTACCGCTTTCTTGGTCCGATGCGTGAGCGTCACCAGGGAATGATCATCAACGTGGCTTCAACAGCGGCGTTTCAAGCGGTGCCCTACATGGCGACTTACGCGGCCACGAAAGCGTTTGTCTTGTCGTTTTCACAGGCGCTCTGGGAAGAAAATCGTTTGTACGGAGTTCATGTGCTCGCGTTGTGTCCGGGAGTGACGGATACAAACTTCTTCGCGGCGTCGAAGATCGATCGCCCGCCGATGCGCACGGTGCAAACGCCGGAAGAAGTGGTCGACGCGGCGTTGCGTGGAATGGCGCGCGGCAAGAGCGTAGTGGTTTCGGGTTGGACCAACTGGGTTACCGCTGAGGTCCAACGCTTCGTGCCGCGAAACTTTGTGACGAAATTCGTGGGCAGGGCCTTTCGATCGCGATTAGAGTAATAGGTCCTGTAGGACCTATAGGAACTATATTTCGGAGGAAGAGATGACGGAGCGGATTTTTAATTTCAGCGCCGGTCCGGCGGTGTTGCCGGTGCCGGTTTTGGAAGAAGCGCAGCGCGACATGTTGAGCCTGCCTGGTGTGGGCATGTCGGTGATGGAGATCAGTCATCGTTCGAAAACGTTTGACGAGATTCACGCGCGAGCCGAGTCGGGCGTGCGCGAGCTGCTTAGTATTCCAAGCAACTACCGGATTCTATTTTTACAGGGCGGCGCGAGTTTGCAGTTTTCGATGATCCCGATGAACTTTCTGCCGGCGGACGGCAGCGCCGACTACATCATCACCGGAAGTTGGGGCAAGAAAGCGCTGAAGGAAGCGAAGCGGGTAGGCGGTGTAAATGTCGCGGCCACGATGGCCGACGGTGGTTTCACACGCGTGCCGGGCCAGGATGAGTTGAGTCTCAATTCGAGCGCCGCGTTCGTTCATATCACCAGCAACGAAACGATCGAAGGCGTGCAGTGGAAACACGAACCCGAGACCGGCGACGTTCCTTTGATCTCCGATGCGTCGTCTGACATTTTGTCGCGCGCGATCCCGGTGGAAAAGTACGGTCTGATTTACGCCGGAGCGCAGAAAAACATCGGACCGAGCGGCGTCACGCTCGTGATCATTCGCGAGGATTTGTTGTCCGGCATTCCCGACGGGCTGCACACGATGCTCGACTACCGCACGCACGTCGAAAACAATTCGCTTTACAACACGCCGAACACGTGGGGCATTTACATCATCAGCCTCGTCTGCAAATGGATTGCAGACAAAGGCGGCATCACCGGCATGGAGCGCGAGAACGACGAGAAGGCGCAACTGCTTTACGACGCAATCGACGCGACGGATTTCTATCGCGGCCACGCTGATGCTGATAGCCGTTCGCCGATGAACGTCACGTTCCGTCTGCCGTCAGAAGAACTGGAAAAGAAGTTTACGTCCGAAGCGACGGCGCAGAAGCTTGACGGTCTGAAAGGTCATCGTTCGGTGGGCGGAATCAGGGCGTCGATCTACAACGCGTTTCCGCGCGCAGGAGTCGAGGCGCTCGTGTCGTTTATGAAAGAGTTCGAACGCCGTAATGGGTGATGAGCCACGGACCAGGAGACACTCACATTTCAGGTTGCGTCGGAAGACGTCGGGGTTCGACTCGATTCTTACCTGGCCACACGAATTGAAGGCTGGAGCCGCGCCCGGCTCCAGCGCCTGATCGAAGCGGAAGACGTTCTCGTCAACGGCAAGGCCGCGAAGCCTTCATACAAGCTACGCGAAAACGACGAACTGGAAGTCGAACTAACCGCCCCGCCTTCAACCAGCTTTACTCCCGAAGCGATTCCAATCGAGATCGTCTACGAAGACGACACGCTCGTTGTAGTGAACAAGCCTGCCGGACTTGTCGTCCATCCCGCTGCTGGAATTCACGGCGGCACGCTCGCGAACGCACTCGCTTATCACTTCGAACAACTTCCACACAGCGGTGCAAGCATAAGACCCGGCATCGTGCATCGTCTAGATCGCGACACTTCAGGGTTGCTTGTTGTTGCAAAAACAGAGGCGGCGCTCGAAAACCTTTCCGATCAGTTTCGCGATCGAACGGTGTTCAAATCCTATGTCGCGCTGGTCCACGGGCGAGTGAAGGATGATTCGGGAAAGATAGACCAACCGCTCGCACGCGATCCCGCGAACCGCACGCGGATGGCAGTCGTGCGCGGCGGGCGAAGCGCGCTGTCGTTGTTCCGTGTGCGGCAACATTTCGATCGCTTCACGTTGCTCGATGTTGAATTAAAGACTGGCCGGACCCACCAGATCCGCGTCCATCTCGCGTGGTTGAAACACCCGGTTGTGGCAGACGAAACCTACGGCGGCGGCCGCGACAACACGATCCAGGACGCTCGCTTGCGCGCACACGTACGCAACCTCGGCCGCCATTTTCTACACGCCGAAAAACTCGCCTTCACTCACCCGCAAAGTGGCGAGCGGGTCGAGTTCAGTAGCCCTTTGCCAGCGGAACTTTCAGAACTCCTGAAGATTCTTGAAAACTGAGCCACAAAAAGGCACCAGAGTCTTGTGCTTCTTTGCGGCTAAGGAATTGGTTCGAAGCGTTTCACTAACTGTTTGAAACGCTCATCAGATCGCAGTGCGTCAAACATCGGCTCGATCCGGATGAGGACCAGGCCCGGATGCCGATCGTCGTAAGCTTTGTTGAGGTACTCGATCGCGTGATCGTTGTCTTTCAAACCCGCATAAACAATCGCGAAGTAAAGCCCGGTGACATAACGGCGCTCGGACAAAGCCTGAAGCTTATTGAGTATCTCCTGTGCTTCAGCCTTCTTACCCGCCATCGCGTACGCAAAACCGAGTGAAGCTGACGCTTCCGTTTCGGTCGCGATCACCTCGTCCGGCACTGGACCACTCGCCGGTGCTTTGATCAACGATCGCAACTCCTTGATCGCGTCGTCGTGCATTCCCTTCTGCACGTACGCCAGCGCCAGGTAATGCCGCGCGACCCAGAAATCAGGATCGCTCTGCAACGTCAACTTGTACTTCGCGATCGCGTCGTCGTAGTTGTGTTCGTAGTATGAATAAAGACCGCTATTCGAACTGATGATCGGTGAAAGCGGATCGAGCTTGTGCGCTTCCTCGATCTCCGTCTTCGCTAAACTAAACTTGCCCATCTGCATCAAGTACGACGCGTACCACTGATGCGCGGTCGGATATTTCGCATTCAACTTCAGCGCCTGTTGAAAATCACTCTGCGCGCCCAGCCAATCCCAATCGTAAGCGAGCCTGACGAAAGCACGAGACGTGTAAGCTTCCGCCAGCGACGGGTCCGCATCGACTGCTTTTTCCGCCGCCGCTTTTGCTTTTGGCATTTCATCCCGCGGGCGCGTCACGCCGATGTCTGACAAGAGCGCGTAGGAATCTGCGAGCCCGGAAAACGCGAGCGCGAAGGTCGGGTCCTTCTCTTCGGCGCGTTTGAAGTACTCGATTCCGTTGCGAAAGCCTTCTTCGTTGCGCTTATTCCAGAAGTAACGGCCCTTCAAATAAAGTTGATACGCTTCGGCGTCGTGCGTGTAGCGTTTGGCGAGTTTCTCTTCGTCGGCGCCACTCAAACGCAGCCGTAAACTCTGATAAATCTTCTTCGAGACTTCGTCCTGAACCGAAAAGATGTCGGCGAGACTGCTGTTGTACTCGTCGCCCCAAAGTTGCGAACCGTCGGCAACCTTGATCAATTCAGCCTTGATAACGAAACGATCGTTAAGCTTGACTAGGCGTCCGGTGAGAACCGCGCCGACGTTGAGATTCCGGCCGGCGTCGACGGGATCGAGATTCGATCCCTTGAACCTGAATGCCGCGTTGCGCGACATCACTCTCAACTCCGGTAGTTGCGAGAGATTGTTGATGATGCTCTCGGTGATGCCGTCGGAAAGGTATTCGACGTTTGGATCTTTACTGTCGTTAACAAACGGAAGCACGGCGATCGAATTGATCGCGGCCGGACGGCGTGTGAAATAAACGATCGCCCCGACGAGCAACCCACACAACACGATGCCGAGCGTCGAGTAAACCATCCAGAGCGCATGCCTTGAACCCTTGATAGGTCCC
>DATEHX010000250.1:0-9887 GCA_035279345.1 Pyrinomonadaceae bacterium
CCGGCAGGTTGAAGTTGCAGGTCAACCGTGCTGGTCTTCGAAAGATTTACTTCAACTTCAGTTCTCTCAGCCTTCGCAAATCCCTTATCAGCTTCAATCGTAATTGCATACTTTCCGGGGGGAAGGTTAAGGACCCTGAAACGGCCATTGTCGTCTGTCGTTGCTGTTTGGGCGGAGATCAAGTTCGGGCTTGTCACCTTAACAGAAACGCCAGGAACAGAAGCGCCGTTAGCATCGGTCACCGTTCCTTCTATTGAACCTGTCGTAGAACTCTGCGCGGCCGCACTGCCTGCAAACAGGGCGAAGCACATGAGCAGTGCCGACAGGCCAAGAAACTTAAAGACATTCTTCATTTTCTGCTTTCCTTTCTTGAACTAGACAAAGGTGCTACCACCCCTCCTGTGTCGAATCACCCTTTTTTCTGGTAGCACCGCAAGAGAATTCCTAACGAGCGGCTTAAAAAGAGGCCTCGTCCGGCGGACTTTTGGCAATTACCATGCCCGCGTCCCCACCATCTCTTTTCCTGCAATATTTCACCGAATGCAGCCAAATGGGCACACCGGCCTTCGCGAGCCAAATCCAAAAAAATGGGAAAATCCAGAAATTTCAACCGGCTTCGCTGGTTTCCGGAGGGGGCTGTTATATATTTAGGACGAATGACAGAACGCATTTATCGCGATCCAGTTCACAACATAATCCGCTTGCAAACTGATTCAGACGAAGGCGAGTTGATGATGCGTCTGATCGATGCGGCTGAGTTTCAACGTTTGCGCCGGATTAAACAACTCGGGCTTGGTCTATACACGTATCAAGGCGCGGAACACTCGCGCTTCACTCACTCGCTCGGCGCGTTTCATCTCATGACGCGCGTGCTCGATCGTTTTAGCGAGCGATATTCGATCGCTCCCGCGGATCGCGTCGCAGCACGTGCCGCTGCGTTGCTGCACGACGTGGGCCATGGTTCGTTTTCACATGTGATGGAAAAGTTGATCAACTTTCATCACGAGCAACGCACGGTTCAAGTAATTCTCGACGAGGAATCTGAGATCGGTCAGTTACTGAAATCTTATTCTTCAGATCTGCCCCGCAAAGTCGCGTCAATAATCGAGGGCACGTTTAGACCATCCGCCCTGGGCCAACTCGTCTCGTCGCAGCTTGACGTCGATCGCATGGACTACCTGCTGCGCGACTCGCTGATGACCGGTGCGAAGTATGGCATCTACGATCTCGAATGGATCATCAACGCGCTCGCGATCGATGAAGCCGCGGATCGGATCTATGTCGAAGCGCGCGGTTTGTATGCTGTCGAAGAATACTTGCAGGCGCGTTACTACATGTTTCGCCAGGTTTACTTTCATCGCACGTTGCGTTCGGCGGAAGCAGCATTGCGATCGATCATTCGCCGCGCGTTGCGATTGCTCGACGACGGCAAAGAAGTTTGGTACGCGCCCGATACTGCGTTCGAAAAAATTCTGCGCCGTAAAGAGTTGTCGATCAGCGAACATATTCAGATCGACGATTCGGATTTCGTTTTTCACGTCAAGCAATGGCAGCGATCGGGTGACGCGATCCTGAGCGACCTCAGCCGTCGCTTCACTGCGCGTAGTTTGTTCAAAGCCATCGATCTCGATATGCCGCAGGATCAGCAGGCGGAGTTTCTGTTCGGGGCGAGAAAGATCGTGGAGCAGGCTGGTTTCGATCCCGAGTATTACTTCGTCGAAGATCGCGCGAGCGATCTGCCGTACTACAACTACTACGCGGCCGAGAAGGCGGAACCGAAAACGCACATCTACGTGGAGAGTGGTTATGCGTCGCCGCGGATCAGAGAGATCAGTGAAGTGAGCAACGTAGTCAGAGGACTTCAGCAACCTTACGAACTACATCGCATCTGTTTCCCGGCAGAGGTGAAGACGGAAGTCTATGAACTGTACCATCGCGCCGGCGCGAAGAAACGAACGGTAGAACGACTGTAACCGTAGAACGACCTGTAAGATGACTCCCTTTATCCGTCTTATCTGTCCTCTTCGTCTTATCTGTCTTAGCTGTGGTTTGCTGTTTACCATCTCGACTACCTACGCTCACAACCGTCCGACTGTGAGCGTGCTCGACTTTGGTCAAACAACCACCGGCAAGGTTGTCGCGGAAAAAATTCGCGCTCGCTTGCGCGCCACCGGAGAGTTGCTCGTTGCCGACGCAGACTTATCTCGCTCGGCGGCGATGGGAGTTGGCTACGCAGGTTCGCTTAATCTGAGCGTCGCCGAGGCGAGGGATTTGGGCGCCGCACTCGCAAGCGATTTTTATTTAGTTGGCGACTCGCAAACATTGCGGCGCTCGTCATTCAAAACTCCGGTTTACTACGAGACGTATTGTTCGTTGTTTCTCGTCAACTCGCGAACCGGCCGGCTAATCACATGGGAACGGCCGAGTTTTGAGAGCAACGAGGCAACCACAGCGGAAGAGTTGCTGTCTCAACATCTCTCTACCGATGCGTTTTCACGGCGCTTGCTCGTGGCGATCAGGCGCGCGTCAGAAGACGAACAGTTGCAAAGATTGATTGTTACGCCACCGGCAACACCGGTGATCGAAGAAGCACCCGGCGACGAGAAGACGGCTGAAGCTCAGGGTTTGCGCTTGCCGCGTCCCTATCGAAGGTTGCGACCCGAATACCCGGAGAGTGCGGCGCGCGCTGAAGCCGAAGCGATGGTCGATGTGCTGGTTGATGTAGGTGCGGACGGAGAAGTGGGCGAAGTGCAGGTGGTGCGTTGGGCTGGTTTCGGATTGGACGAAGCGACCATTGCCACCGTTAAGCAACTGCACTTCTTTCCCGCAATGAAAAACGGCGCTCCGATTCCGATGCGCGTGTTGCTGCGTTACAATTTTCGCAAGCCGCCCCCGAAGTGATTGACCCGAGGTAATAAGTGAACGGTCCCTCGCGAAACCCCTTTAAGATCTCCCTCCTGTTAGCCGCGGTTCTCTGTGTTTTCCTTTCACAACTCGCGCTGCCAATCAGTTCGCGCGCGGCACGCGACGACGATGCGACGGTCGTCTCCACGGCCACGCCGGAAGGACGTCTCGCGGTGTTCGACGACGTTTGGGAAACAATTCAGGACCATTACTACGATCCGCAATTCAATGGCGTCGACTGGCAAGCGAAGCGCGCTTCGTTTCGTCCCGCTGCGGCAAAGGCCGGGAGCACGCACGAGTTTTACGAGCTCATGCGGCAAATGCTCGCGTCGTTGCGAGACGCGCACACCCGTATCTATTCGCCGGATGAAAAGTTTGACTGGTGGAACCCGCGTTTTGTGACGGTGGGTTTGGGCGTGCGCGAGATTGAAGGCGTGCCGGTCGTGGTCCAGGTTGACCAGAATTCCGCCGCGGCGAAAACAGAAGTTCGAGTCGGCGACGTTATCACCAGTATCGACCACTTGCCTGCCCCCGCGTTTATCAAGCAGCGGCTCGAGAGTTTGGGTGCGAGTGCTGATGAGCGTGCGCGATATCGAGCGGTGGCTACGTTGTTTGATGGTCCGCCGGGCAGCTCGGTGAAGATCGGTTGGACCACGCGCGATGGGAAACCGAGGTCGGCAGTGCTACAGCGTTACTGGAGTCAACGCCAACTCGGATTTACTACGCAGAAAAAAGGAAAGCTCGCGATCTTGAGGCTCGACGCGTTCACGCAAACTCTGGGGTTGGAGTTTTCGAAAGCGCTCCCTGGTGCGCTCGAAGGCGCCGAAGCCATTGTTCTTGACCTTCGTGGAAATGGTGGCGGCGATGCTGAGGCGATGGCTGACGTGGCGTCGCTATTTCTCGACGACGGAATCAATCTCGGGAAATTTGCGGATCGTTCCGGAGCCTCGTTTGAACTGCAAACGTATTCGAAACGTCTCTGGCGCGTGCCACAGTTGTCGCAAGTCAAACTTCCATTGGTCGTGTTGACGAGTGAAAGCACTTCAAGCGCGGCGGAGATCATGGCCGCGACGTTGCAAGCGAAGCGACGCGCACGCGTGATCGGCACGGGCACCTGTGGTTGTGTTCTCGCGATCAGAAACAGACACGCCTTACCGGATGGTGGTCTATTGGACGTCAGTGAATTTGACTACCGCACCGCCGCGGGTGTCCGTCTCCAGGGTCTCGGCGTCACGCCCGATCAACTAACCCCCTGGACCCGCAGCGATCTCTACTCCCGCCGCGACCCCGCCTTCGAAGCCGCAAAGAAATTCCTATCGGAGTCATAGCCACAAAGAAGCACAAGAAGCTTTAGTGAAGTTCACATCCCTCTTGTGCTTTTTGTGCCTCTTAGTGGCATTATCTGAAAGCAATGCTCTATTTGTCGCAAGTATTAGGTCGCCCGATACGCGATCTGGAGGGTGAACGTGTGGCCACGGTCAAGGATGTGATCGTGCGCCTCGGGGCGAACGATCATCCGCCTGTCACCGGTCTGGTTGCGCGCTACAGGAGGCGTGATTTTTTTCTTTCGCGCTGGCGCATTACTGAGCTCAATCAAAACGGAGCGCGCCTCAACTCGGACATTCTCGATCTACGCCCGTTCGTCAGAAGAGAAAGCGAAGTGCTGCTCGCGCGTGATGTGCTCGATAAACAACTGATCGACGTCGATGGCAAACGCGTCGTGCGCGTCAACGACGTCCAGATCATCGAGGCCGCGGACGAGTGGCGCGTCACCGGCGCTGACGTGAGTCTTCAGGGATTGTGGAGACGATTGGCGCCCGCCGGTTTTGCCGGAACGCGACGAACGGTTGAAGTACTCGATTGGGCCGACGTTGGTTATCTCGCTACCGATGCAGCCACAGTCCAGTTGAAATCTTCAAGCGACAAACTCGCGCGCCTGCATCCGGTGGAGATCGCACGTCTCGCTGAAGCGCTCTCGTATCACCACGGCTCGGAAGTCGTCGAAGCGCTCGACGACGAAACCGCCGCGGAGACACTCGAAGAGATGCCCGCGGAACACCAGGCCAGAATCCTCGGCGACATGGACCAGGAACGCGCCGCCGACATTCTCGAATGGATGTCGCCCGACGAAGCAGCCGACGTGCTCGGCGATCTGCCTGAAGAGAAAGCCGAAGAGTTACTCGGCCTGATGGACGACGAGGAGCAGGCCGACGTTGCCGAACTGCTTCCTTACGAAGACGACACGGCCGGCGGTTTGATGACGACCGAGTTCGTCACACTTCCGCGTGAATTAACGGTCGGCGAGGCACTCGCGCGTTTGCGCGAAATGGCAGAGACGCCAAACATGATCTACTACCTCTACGTGGTGGAGACAGAAGGGTCGTGGAAGCTTTTGGGCGTCATCGCCTTGCGTAGTTTGATCCTCGCGGATCCGTCAGTGCCGCTCGAGGAAATGATGCGCAGCGAGTTTCAATATGCTAGTCCCGAAGAGCAGGCGAAAGAAGTTGCGCAACGCATGGCGGAATATAACCTGCTGGCGCTTCCCGTTGTGGACGAGTCAGGAGATATACTCGGCATCATCACGGTAGACGACGCGATGGAGATCCTTTTGCCAAAGGACTGGCGGCACCGTCTGCCGCGCTTATTCGGTTAATGTTTTGACGGGATTAATAAGTATGGACATCTTGTCAATTCTGTAATCCTGTCTAGTAGAGACGATGAAGGACGGAGAACCTCCAAGTGGCAGAACCACGAGCAGCAGTCAGAGCTGCGGGGCGCCGATTAATGCAGCGTGGCGCTCATGGCGTGCGCCGCACTGTGGCGCGGCGCCGTCGGCTGCTCACTTACCTCGCGATTCTCGGTCCCGGCATGATCACCGCCAACGCCGGCAATGACGCAGGCGGCATCGCCACGTTTGCTTCGGTAGGCGCTGAGTTTGGTTATTCACTCCTCTGGGTTCTGATTCCAATCGCAATCAGTTTGGGTATCGTGCAGGAAATGTGCGCGCGCATGGGCGCCGTCACCGGAAAAGGCCTTGCCGATTTGGTGCGCGAACGTTTCGGCGTGCGTTGGACCGCGCTGATCATGTTGGCGTTGTTGATAGCGAATGCCGGCGTGACTGTTTCCGAGTTTGTCGGCATCGCGGCAGCCGCGGAACTGTTCGGCATTTCGCGTTTCATAGCCGTGCCACTCGCGGCCATTTTGGTTTGGTGGCTGGTCGTGAAAGGTTCTTATAAGAAGGTCGAGAAAGTGTTTCTGGCAATGTCGGTGGTCTTTCTCGGTTACATCGTTTCCGCGTTTTTTTCCAAGCCCGATTGGACCGCCGTCGCGGTCGGTTTGGTCAAGCCGTCGTTGCGGCTGGAACACGCATTCATCTTCACGCTCGTCGCAGTGATCGGCACGACGATCTCGCCGTACATGCAGGTCTACGTGCAGTCGTCGGTCGTGGAAAAAGGCGTCACCACGGACAACTACCGCGAAACCAAAACAGACGTCTGGATCGGCACCGTCTTCGCAATCCTGATCGTGTTTTTCATCGTCGTTTCAACCGCGGCGACACTGCACAAAACGGGCATTCAAATCACCTCCGCGGAGGATGCCGCGCGCGCCCTGCGCCCACTCGCCGGCCGTTACGCGGAAACACTTTTCGGTATCGGCCTCATCGGTGCGTCGATGTTGGCAGCGGGAGTCTTGCCGCTGGCCACGGCTTACTCGATCAGCGAAGCGCTCGGTTTTGAAAAAGGCGTGTCGCGGAGTTTCCGTGAAGCGCCGATTTTCCTGGGCACTTTTACGTTTCTTGTGGCCTTCGGCGCGGCCATCGCGGTGATTCCGAACCTGCCTTTGATCCGCGTGTTGCTCGTTACCCAAGTGATTAACGGGCTGTTGCTGCCGATCGTTTTGTTTGCCATCCTGCGGCTGGTCAACAACCGCGAACTGATGGGCACGCACGTCAATGGACCAATCTACAACGTCGCGGCATGGCTCACCGCCATCCTCGTAACCATAATCTCTCTGCTTTATCTCCTGATGACTTTTTTCCCGGGCTTACTGCGTTTGTGATAAAAATAGGCGCCGTGTCGCGCCCTCGTTTCACAAACAGCGTCGTAATCTTCCTTGCCGCCTGCGTAGCAGCCCTGCTCGCGATGTACCTGTTCTGGTCCTTCGAGGGCGTCATCAAGGAACTGCTCGAAGGCCGCATGGGCTCAAATCCTTCGCCTTCGGCAGGCACGATCATCGGCGCCGTTAAGCTATTCCTGATCGGTATCGCCGCGTACCTCTTCGTCCGCGCGCTTAACTTTCTCTTCTTCGGGCTCGCGTTTCGGCTGAAACGAATCGACGCGCCGACGTTGATCCGCAACATCTTTACGATCGTCGCGTTCACGATCCTTTTCCTAATCGCTTTCACGTTTCTTTTCCCTGACGTCAATCTCGGCGCGCTGTTCACAACGTCAGCGATTTTCGGCGTGATCCTCGGTCTTGCGCTCCAGGACACGCTTGGCAATTTCTTCGCGGGCATCTCGCTACAAGCCGATCGGCCGTTTCAGGTCGGTGATGTGATCGTGGTCGGTGCGGAACGTCACACCGGCGTGGTCGAGGAGATCAGTTGGCGCGCAATCAAGATTCGCACGTTTGCAAACCACGTCGTGCTGATCGCCAACAGCAATGCCGCGCGCGAGCCGATCGAAGTCTGCCCGCGCGATAACCTGAACGCACGGCTTGTCTTCTTTAATACCCTTTATTCCGACTCGCCCGCGAAAACCATTCACGTCGTGCGCGAGGCCGTCCGCGAAGCTGAAAACGTCTCGACAAAAGTCACGCCGATCGTTCGAATCAAGAATCTCGGAGACAACGGCGTGGATTACGAAGTGAAGTACTGGCTCGAAGACTACGCCAAGTACAACGATACCGACGCGCTCGTGCGGCAGCGAATCTGGTATGCGTTTCGGCGCGCCGGTTTGAACTTCGCCTACCCGACGCGAACGCTTTTCGTCGAACGCCACAGTCACCTGACAGCGCGCGACGGAGGAGCGGTCGCCGAACGCCTGTCGGCGGTGGACATCTTCGCGCCACTATCAGTTGAAGAAACCGAAATGCTGGCGCAGGCGGCGGTGCGACACGTGTTCGCGCCCGGCGAAATGGTGATTCGGGCCGGCGATCCGGGATCGTCGATGTTTGTGGTTCACAACGGACGGGTCCGCGTGCAGGTCAATGAAAACGGCCGTCCACGAACGGTTGCCACACTCAATGAAGGTGACTTTTTTGGCGAGATGGCCTTATTTACAGGCGAACCACGGACGGCGAACGTGGTCGCACTCGAAGAGACTGAAGTCCTCGAAATCGGGCACGCGGCGATGAAGCGCGTGTTCGACACCAACCCTGATCTGGTCGAATCGCTGAGTTTCATCATCGCCGAGCGCCGCCAGGGCCTGGAAGCTCACGCCGACGCGGCCGCCCCTGCAAGCGACTCCTCCGCCGGTCTTCTGTCCGTAATCAAGCGCTTTTTCGGCCTTTCTCAGTAAAATCCGTGTATCCGTGGGTGTAAAACTCTACCCCCACTCCAGACTTGACAGTTACAGACTCAACCTTTATTATGCCGTCACGCTCAGCAAGGTAGAAACCAACCGTTAGCTCGAGCCAAACATACAAGGAATATATAAGGAGGAGTTGCAGCTATGACCATCGTTCGTTACGACCCGTTTCGTGACCTGCGTACGTTGCAGGAAGAAGTAAACCGCCTGTTCTCGACAAATCTAACCCGTGCTTTCGGTGATGAGGGCATCGGCCGTGGCGCCTGGGCTCCCAGCGTCGATATCTATGAAAACAAGGACCAGATCGTGCTCGAGGCCGAACTGCCGGGCATGAAGCAGGAAGAGTTTGACCTGTCGATCGAGAACAACGTCATCACGCTGCGTGGCGAGCGAAAGTTTGAGAAGACGGACGAGACCGATAACTACCATCGAGTCGAGCGCTCGTATGGTGCGTTCACTCGCTCTTTCACTTTGCCGCAAACAGTCTCCGCCGAAGGCGCGAATGCCGAGTACAGCAATGGCGTACTCCGCGTGACGCTGCCGAAGCGTGAGGAGACCAAGGCTCGCCGGATCGAAGTGAAGGGCATGGACACCGGCTCTCCAAAAACGATCGAAACCACAGCACAGACGGGCAAGAGCAAAGAAGCGTCTTCCGGACGGTAGGCCAGGGGCGGGCCTCCGTGGATCAAATAGGACCTATAGGACCTATACGTCTTATAGGTCCTATAGCCTTCACTGAACAGGTTTTTGAGTTATGCGTTTAGACAAATTCACCCTGCGAGGACAGGAAGCAATCCAGTCAGCCATCGAGCTGGCTGAAAGAAATCAACACCAACAGGTCGAACCCGAGCACCTGCTGATCGCGATGCTCGAACAGCCTGAAGGTATCGTTAGACCAGTACTCGGAAAACTCGGCGCGAACGTCGCGGTCATTCTCAACGACACGCAGGCGGCCGTCGCGCGCTTTCCGCGCGTGCAAGGCGGGCAACAGTATTTCAGTCCGCGATTGAGCCAGATCTTCAACGTCTCGCAACAGCAGGCGGACAAGATGCAGGACGAATTTATTTCGACCGAGCATCTGCTGCTGGCGATCGTTGACGAAAAAGACGGCGACGCGGGAAAGATCCTGCGACAGCACGGCGTCAACAAAGACGACCTGTTCAAAGTCATCGAACAGATGCGCGGTGGCACACGCATCACCGATCAAAACGCCGAGCAAAACTACCAGGCGCTTTCCAAATACGCGCGCGATCTCACCGAGGCCGCACGCAAAGGAAAACTCGATCCGGTAATCGGCCGCGACGACGAGATTCGCCGCACGATTCAGGTGCTCTCGCGGCGCACCAAAAACAATCCCGTATTGATTGGTGAACCCGGCGTCGGCAAGACCGCGATCGTCGAAGGTCTCGCGCAACGAATCGTTTCCGGCGACGTGCCTGAAACACTGCGCAACAA
>DATEHX010000251.1:0-2754 GCA_035279345.1 Pyrinomonadaceae bacterium
GTCCCGCATCGTTAAATCCATCCACAGATTACGCAGATTTAATCTGTGTAATCTGTGGATTGCCTTTGCTCGCAACACGCGCGCGATCCGCTCCAATCCGCCGGGCCGTTCTTCATACGCCGTTAGTGCCTGGGCCAACTCGGCGAGATTTGCGGTCTCGAACAGCACTCGTAACGGAAGCTCAATGCGAAACAGTTGGCGGATGCCGGAGACACAACGCATCGCGAGCATCGAGTGCCCGCCGAGATCAAGAAAGTTGTCATACAAACCAACGCGCTCGACTCCCAACACCTCGCGCCATATTCCGGCCAGCACCTCCTCGACCGGCGTGCGCGGCGCCACGTATTCGCGCCCAGTTCCATTGCCAATCGTTTCGGGCGCAGGCAAAGCGCGGCGGTCAATCTTGCCGCCCGGCGTTAACGGCAGTTTTTCCAACGCTACAAACAGGGACGGGATCATGTGCGACGGCAAACTGTCCGCAAGATAACGCCGCCACCCCGGCGCGTCCGGCAACACGGCCCCCTCAACCGGCATGACGTAAGCGACGAGACGCGCATTGCCATGCGCATCGTTTCGCACTACGACCACGCATTCCCGCACGGCTTGATGTTGGACCATCGCCGCCTCTACTTCACCCAGTTCAATGCGATAGCCCGCCACCTTGACCTGGTGATCGAAGCGGCCGAGGAACTCGATGTTTCCGTCGGGTAAGTGCCGCGCTAAGTCACCAGTGCGATAAAGCCGCGCGCCGGGCCTCGAACTGAACGGGTGAGGAACGAAACGTTCCGCCGTCGCCGTTGGATTATTCAGGTAACCCCTGCCCACCCCGGCGCCTCCCACACACAACTCTCCGGCGATACCCGATGGCACTAGATTCAAATGCTCGTCGAGAATCAACAACTCGACGTTGTCGTTTGGTCTGCCGATCGGAGGCGCAACGGACCGCTCAAAATCAATCAAGCGAAAGGCCGAACACGTATCGGTAGCTTCCGTTGGTCCATAGGTGTTCACGATCTCCGTATCCGAGCGCGCGGTCCATTCGCGCAGCCGCGAAACGTTGATCGGTTCGCCGCCGAGAAAGACGTGTTTCAGTGTCGACAGCTTCTGAAAGCCCTTCTGGACAATAAGCCCAGCCGTTTCGACAACCGGGTAAAAAGCGCTCGGCGTGCAGTTGACGAGCGTGATCTCCGCTTCCGAGATCGCGGTGAGAAGTGCCTGCGGGTCGTAAACGTTCGATGTGGGAAAGTGCAGTTGGGCACCGATCGTCAACGGCGCGAAGATGTCTTTCTGCGTCAAGTCGAAGCTGAACGACGAGATGATTAAGACTTGCTCGCGTTCGGTGAGGCCAAACTCGGAGACAAACCAGTTAACCAGATTGACGAACCCTGTGTGCGTGACTCCCGCGCCTTTCGGACGCCCGGTCGAGCCCGACGTGTAGATGACGTAGATGAGATTGTTGCCTGAAAGGGGAACGTGCGGATCATCCGTCGACTCACGCACGATCTCTTCTGCTTGTGTGTCGAGACATATCGTGTGTACTGAGTAGTTCGGCAACCGGCCATCGAGCAAACGACTCTCGGTCAACAACACGCGCGCGCCACAATCATCGAGCATGAAACCCAAACGGCTGGCGGGATATGCCGGATCGAGCGGCACGTAAGCGGCGCCGGCTTTCAACACCGCCAGCACAGCGACGATCATCTCAACGCCCGGCTCGAGACAGATGCAAACACGCGATTCAATCTCAACTCCGTTGCGCAAGAGGTATCGCGCCAGACGATTCGCACGTTCATTCAACTCACCATAGGTCAGTTGCTGCGAACCCTGGACCAGCGCAGTTCGATCGGGTGTTTTCCGGGCCTGCGCGGCGAACAGTTCGTGAACAGGTTGGTCCAGCCATGCACCATCTTTACGGGTGTCGTTCCACTGCGACAGCAGCATCGTTCGTTCGCCGCCAGTGACGATCGGAACGTAGGACACGCGCTGAAACGGATCGGCGACGAAATCTTCGAGCAGGGTTTGAAGATGCTCGAGCATCCGTTGGACCACATCGTTCGTGAAACGATTGGTGTCGTAGAAAATCTCGAGCGACAACTCGTCTCCGGGCGTGGCCACGAGCGTCAGCGGGTAGTTGGTTTGATCAAACCACCAGACGTCACTCGTCTTCAGGCTCTCGCCACTGCCAAGCACTTGCACGTCCAACGGGTAGTTCTCAAATACGAGCAGGCTCTCAAAGAGCGGCACACCGCGTGGCACCGCGCTCAATGCCTGCAACTCGACCAGCGGGCTGTGCTCGTACTCACGCGAGTTCGCCTGTTCCGATTGGATTTGTTTGAGCCAGTCGAGCACACGCACGCCAGCCGGCAGTCGCACGCGCACCGGCAGCGTGTTGATGAAGAGACCAACCATCTGTTCGATACCGGCGAAATCAGGCGGTCGCCCGGCGACGGTCGCGCCGTAGATCACGTCTTTCTGGCCGCTATAACGACTGAGCAGCAAGGCCCACGCGCCCTGGACCAACGTGTTCAGCGTCAACTGCTGTTGCCGCGCGAAGGCCTTCAAATCGTTGGTGCGGGTTGCCGAGAGACGTACTCGAAAACGCTGGATACCGGTCTCGCGATCGGGCTTGGCAGGCGCATGGTCAGTAACCAAAGGTGTCGGCGCACGAAAGCCTTCCAGATAGGCACGCCAGAACGACTCCGCGCGCGCGGAGTCCTGATTTTGTAACCATGCGATGTAGTCGCGATACTCACG
>DATEHX010000252.1:0-3390 GCA_035279345.1 Pyrinomonadaceae bacterium
GCGGTGTTGGTGGAAGAGTCTGGGATCAGGGAGTGCGGGAGTTTGCGGCGCGTGTTTAGCGGTGGCGAGGCGTTGCCGGAAAGTTTGCAGGAAAGATTCTACGAGCGGGTGAGTGGGGCGGAGTTGATCAACCTGTATGGACCGACGGAAGCGTCGATCGATGCGAGTTACTGTCCGTGTGAGCGCGGGCGGAAACGAAACAAAGTGCTGATCGGGAAGCCGATCGACAACATGAAGTTGTACCTGCTGGACGAGCAGCAGCAGCCGGTGCCGGTGGGGATGGCCGGAGAGTTGTACATCGGCGGCATCGGACTGGCGCGTGGTTATTGGGGGCAGGCACAACTGACGGCGGAAAGATTTGTGCCGCATGGGTTCAGTGCGGAAGCCGGTGCCCGGTTGTATCGCACGGGCGATCGAGGTCGTTATCTGAGTGACGGGAACATTGAATACCTGGGCCGGTTGGACCATCAGGTGAAGCTGCGCGGCTTCCGTATCGAACTCGGTGAGATCGAAGCCACGCTCAATGGACATCCTGCCGTGCTACAGAACGTCGTGATCGCACGCGAAGATGTGCCAGGCGAGAAGCGACTGGTGGCCTATATCGTCCTCACCGAAACAGAGGCGCCCGGAACTGCTGACTGGCGCAATTACCTGCGAGATAAACTGCCGGATTACATGATTCCAGTGGCTTTCGAAACGCTCGAAGCTCTCCCGATAGCAGCCAGTGGAAAAGTCGATACCAAACGACTGCCGGCGCCGACCGTGATGGAATCGGAACGAAAGTACGTTGCGCCGCGCACGGCTATGGAAGAAACCCTGGCAAACATCTGGGCCGAAGTGTTGAAGCTCGAGCAGGTTGGCATCCATGACAACTTTTTCGAACTGGGTGGCGATTCGATTCGCAGCATTCAAGTGAAGACTGCGGCACAGAAAGTGGGCCTGGAGTTTTCTCTGGAACAGTTGTTTGCGCATCAGTCGGTTTACGCGTTGGCCCAGGAACTCAAAGCGGTTGAACCAACCGCGTTCGAGCCGGCGAAGACCGAACCGTTTAGCCTCGTTTCCAGCGAGGACAGGGCGCGAATGCCTGACGAAGTAGAAGATGCATACCCGCTGACGATGTTGCAGTCAGGGATGCTCTTCCATCGCGAATACAGTCCTGACACGGCGATCTATCACGACCTCGCCATCTTTCACATGCGCGGAAAAGTCGACATGCAAGCCGTGAAGGTGGCCATGAAGCACCTGGTCGCACGTCATCCGATACTGCGCACCGCGCTTGAACCGAGCGCGTTCAGCGAGCCGCTTCAATTGGTCTACCAAACAGCCGACATTCCTTTTGAAGAGATCGATCTGCGCTCTCTTTCTGAGACTGAGCAGGAGATAGTACTGAAAGAATGGGAAGACACGCAGAAGCTACGCACCTTCGATCTGTCGCGGGCCCCGCTAATGCGCTTTACGGTGCACCGGCGCAGCGAAGACAGATTACAGTTCACCATGAATTGCCACCACGCAATTCTCGATGGCTGGAGCGTGGCGGCTATGCTCTCCGAGTTTTTCCGGCTTTATTTCGTAATCCTCGGGAAAGCAGAACCACTTCCGGCTCCTCCATCGGCGACGTTCAGAGATTTCGTAGCACGCGAGAAAATGTCTCTCGAATCTCAAGCGTGTGCCGATTACTGGTTGCTAAAACTGTCTGATTACAAAGTCCTTGAATTGCCGCGCCGGCAGGACTCCATAGCAGCGCCGGCGACAGCTCATCCGCTACTGCGTGAACTACGGATGTCGGAGGAAGTCTCCAACGGTCTGAGAGCACTGGCACGAGCTGCGGGGGTGCCAATCAGACACGTATTACTGGCGGCCCACTTGCGGGTGATGAGTCTCATCGGCGGCCAGACTGACGTGCTCACCGGCGTGGTGACGAATTGCCGGCTCGAGGAGGCTGATGGTGAACGCTCACTCGGTCTGTTCCTGAATACTGTGCCGTGGCGGCAGAGACTATCGGGAGGCACCTGGATCGATCTTGCGCGAGACACGTTCGCCATTCAAAGAGAGATGTTGCCGCATCGCTGGTTCCCGCTGGCGGAGATTCAGCATCGACTGGGCGGTAAGCATCTCTTTGAAACTGCCTTCAATTACATTCACTTCCACGTTTACGAGAGTACCGCGGAGTTTTCAGAGATGGAGTCGCTTCGCGCTGATGCGTTTGAGCAGACAAACCACACTCTGACAACAACGTTCAGTCTGGAAGGGCCGACTCGCTATGTGCATTTGACCCTGCTTTGCGACGCGACGCAGTTAGACGAACAGCAGGTCGAAGATATCGTCGGTTATTACGTGAAAACGCTCGAACTGATGGCGACGGCGCCTCGCGAACATTACGAACTGGCAACGCTCATCTCCGATTCCGAACAGCAAATGCTCTGGGAGTGGAACCAAACGGCTGGTGATTACAAATTGGACCACTGCCTCCACGAGGCCATCGAAGCGCAAGCGGCGGCAACACCTGACAACGTAGCTGTTGTTTGCCAGGGAGAGAGTCTCTCTTATCGGCAGCTCAACACGCGCGCGAATGAACTCGCGCGTGAACTGGTTGCACTCGGCGTCGGTCCGGAGGTCGTAGTCGGCGTCCTGCTGGAACGATCGTTGGAAATGATGATTGGATTAGTGGCGATCCTGAAAGCCGGTGGTGGCTATGTTCCACTCGATCCGGAGCAACCGGTCGAACGCCTCACGTCGATACTGGACGACGCGCGGCCGCCGGTGCTGCTTACTCAGCAGCGTTTTAAAGACCGCTTACCACAACGCAACCTCAAGCTCATCTGCGTCGACAGTGATTGGGGAACGCTCGATAGTAACGTCATCGAAAATGTATCGGGCGGAGCGGGTGTGACGAACGTGGCGTACGTGATCTACACGTCGGGATCGACGGGACAGCCGAAAGGAGTGGCGATCACGCATGAAGCAATCAGCAACCGGTTGTTGTGGATGCAGGAACGCTTTCCGTTGGAAGAGAGCGACCGGGTGTTGCAGAAGACCGTCTACAGCTTCGACGCTTCGGTGTGGGAACTGTTTCTGCCGTTGATGACGGGCGCCAGTGTTGTGATGGCGGCGCCTGGCGCGCATCGTGACGGTGCCGCGTTGGTAGCGGCGATCAAGGATGAGTCAGTAACGATCCTGCAAATGGTGCCGTCGATGTTGGCGGTGTTGGTGGAAGAGTCTGGTATCAGGGAGTGCGGGAGTTTGCGGCGGGTGTTTAGCGGTGGCGAGGCGTTGCCGGAAAGTTTGCAGGAAAGATTCTACGAGCGGGTGAGTGGGGCGGAGTTGATCAACCTGTATGGGCCGACGGAAGCGTCGATCGATGCGAGTTACTGTCCGTGTGAGCGCGGGCGG
>DATEHX010000253.1:0-8014 GCA_035279345.1 Pyrinomonadaceae bacterium
GTCTTGCTGCGCGTCTCCAAACGCACGGTCTCTTCGAGCGAACGAATCTTCACCTCGCGCGACAACGTGTCAGACAAATAAATCGCCGGCCGCGACTTGGCGCGCTTCTCCACCGCCTTCGACACACCACCGAGATACTCAAAATAGTGATCGACATCAGTCAACCCGATCTCGAACGTGTCGATGTTCTGATACGTCGCTTCGACGCGTGAAAGGGCACGGTCCATCGCCACCCGCGCTTCCCTGCCCTCAAACGCGCGTACTCGCGAATCGCGGCCGTAAGCGAAACACTTGCGCGTAACGAAAAGATCGCCAAGCGTTTCTTCGCGTTCCCACTGCGAATCCATCACCATGAAGTTTACGTTCGTGCCGTAGTTGCCGGGGGCATTTGAGAAGACGCGCACCGCAGCTTCATCAAGGTCGCCACCATCCTGCTCGATTTGCTGCAGGACGTGCTTGCGGACGTAGTTCAGATCAAGCGGCTCGTCGAGTTGGGCCACGAGACGCACGGCCTTGTCGAGCAGTTGCACTGTCGGACTAAACAGATCGCGAAAGATGCCGGAGACGGTCATCACGACGTCGATACGCGGCCGGCCAAGCTCAGCGAGCGGAATCGCCTCGACACTCGTGGTCCTATTTAAAGCGTCACGCACCGGGCGCGTGCCGAGCAACCAGAGCGCCTGGGCCACACCTTCGCCCTGCGTCTTGATGTTGTCGAGTCCCCACAGCACGAGCGCCATTGCTTCGGGATAACGCCCGTTCTCGCTGCGATAACGTTCAAGCAAACTCGTCGCAACGAGTTCGCTGCGCGCAAACGCCGCCGCCGAAGGCACTGAATAAGGATTGATCGCGTGCGTGTTTCTGCCGGTGGGCAAAACATCCGGGTTCTGAATGATATCCGCGCCCGGTCCCGGCTCGATAAATTCGCCACGGAGTGCACGGACAAGAGAATCAAGCTCACCGTTCGTCTGCAATCTGCTCGAAATATTTTCGAGCAACGCAAACACCGGCTGCGTCAATCCCGGATCTAATCCACGCGCCTCACACAAGCGAATCGCCGCCTCAGATCCCCGGTCTAAAAACTCTCGCACAGCGTCTCCTACGACTTCAGTTGGCAACGCGCGAATACCATGCTCACGCCTGTCGAAACTCGCCACCATTTTGAGCAAGTCGACCTGTTCACCTGCCGACGAAGCCCGGCCAAACACATGCAGACCAGTCGGGATCAGCCGCTGCTCCATCTCCAGCAACTGCTCGTACAGCGCAAAAACTCGTGCACTTCGATCTGTATCGTGTTTGTCAGCCATGAAGTGCAGGCGCCAACTTCACAAACTGCGCCTGGAGTATCTCGGCAAGCCGTCGCGTCTCTTCACTCGACTCGAACTCTTTTTGCGTGTCGACCACGATCACGCGCGCGCGTGTCTTGCGCATCGCGAAGTTGAGTTCGCGCAACTCCGCTTCGATCTTCAGATGTCGCAAAGCGCGCACGTTGAGGCCCTTGCGCCGCAGCGGAACGTTGGAACGCCCGTCGGTGAACAGTAACACGACCGTTTCGCCAAACTTATCGCCGATGAGCTTGATCAACTCGATCGTCGTGACGAGTCCCGCGCCGAGCGGCGTGCTTCCGCCCATACGCAACGTATCGAGCACGCGCCGCGCGCGCAGAATACTTCGCGACGGCGGCAAGTCGACGCTCGCGGTCATTCCGTGGAACGAAATGATCGCTACGCTGTCGCGATTTAAATAAGATTTGCGCAGCAGTTTGAGAATCGTAGATTTAGCGCGCGCGATGCGATTCGCAGCCATGCTGCCTGACGCGTCGATCGCAAAAATGAACAGCGTGCCCTGCTTGTCTTTGAGTAACTTGTAACGCAACGCAGCCGAAGAAACCGGCGTCAATGGCGTATGCGCCTGCGCGACCATCGCTCGCAGCGTCGCATCAACCGCTACTCTCGCCCCGTTGTTCTTAAACTCAACCGAACGCATGTAGCGCCCGCGCAACTGTTGCATCGCAGCCTTCGCGCCGGCCGAACGCCGCGTCTTCGTCCTCTTGCTCTTTCGATCTTTCGGTTGCAATTGATCTTCGAGACGTGTTTGGCGCGATCGATTCTCAACCGCCGGCGGTGATGGTCCATCCGCTTCGTTAGGACGATCGCCGTTGCGAGATTTGGAGGGAGAGGGATTTGGCGGATTTGAAGTGGGATCTCGACCAACGGAACCCTCTTGATCCTCTTCTTTTTGATCTTCTTTATCCGTCCCTCCTTGACCGTGCGGTTGGGGCGCCGTCGTACTCTGCGGAAGCACTTCCTCTACCGCTTGATCGATCTGTTCGCGCGTCGCGGTCTCGTCCAACGCGTCACGACGCAACCGATGACGCAGCGACATCGCCGATACCCGCCGCACGTCATCTTCATTAACCGCTTTACGTCCCTCAAACGCCGCCAACGCACGTGCCGCCCGCATGATTGTGAGCTCGCCGCGATGACCATCGACTTTCAAGTCCGCACAGATCTGCGCGATCTTTTCCAAAACAGGCCGCGGAACGTTGACCTTTCGCAAATTCGAACGCGCCCGCGCAATTCGTTTCGCCAACTGCTCCTGTTCAGGCGCAAACGATTCACAGAATTCTTCACGATCGCGATCGTAAGCATCGCGGCGCACGACAATGTCCACGCGATTCTTCAGGTAGTTTTCGGTAACGACTTCAGTGTGCAGTCCAAACCGATCCAGCAATTGCGGCCGCAGATCGCCTTCCTCCGGATTACCCGAACCGATCAAAACAAAACTCGCCGGATGCTCGACCGAGATCCCCTCGCGCTCGACTCGGTTTCTGCCCGTCGCCGCCACATCGAGCAACAGATCGACTAGATGATCTTCCAGCAGGTTCACCTCGTCGATGTACAGAAACCCGCGATTCGCGCGCGCCAGCAAGCCCGGATCGAAAACCTTTCTTCCCGACGCGAGCGCCCTTTCAATATCAATCGTTCCGCAAACTCGATCCTCAGTAGCGCCCAACGGCAGTTCGACCACCGGTACCGGCACGGAGCGCGACGCGCGTTTCTGCTTACTCAGACACTCCGAACACGGATTACGCGGATCACAATTATAAAGACAGTCCGCCACCACCTCGATCGGCGGCAACAGGCCGGCCAGCGCGCGCACCGCCGTCGACTTCCCCGTCCCGCGATGGCCCATGATCAAAACACCCCCGATCAGCGGATCGACGAGGTTCAGAATCAAGGCCAGTTTCATCTCCTCCTGGCCGACTATTGCTGTGAATGGATAAGTCATCCCGATAGAACTCTTGCCGGAGTCTTTTAACGGAAAACGCCGACCCGTGCAAACAGCGGTTCTGAGTTCAAGCTTTAGCTTGCCTGCCAGGGACAGGCTAGAGGTTGAACTCAAAACGAAACTTCTTGACATCACCCGGGAATGGGAATAGAGTGCCGCCACTCCCGGTTCTTAAACACTCGACAACCGATTCGATTTATTTTTGAAGCAGAGGGTCCTGTTGCTCTGCTATCTCTCTCACAACTAAGGCTCGCCCTTGGTTCACTTCTAGGTGAGGGGACTCATCACTCTAGTCAAGCCCCCAACGACTTGAGCTGCCATCCATCAAGCAGGGGTTCCAACAATTAGGCAGAACTACGTGCAGTTTGCCGACGGGTGAACTGTCCCGTTTTGTTATCCAACCGCGTTTGCAGCTCCTAGGAGGTGAAATTTCACATGAGGAAAGTCTTACCTATCCTGACCTTACTCTTGTTTGCGGTGGCACTCGTCTTACCTTTGAGTTCGCCACAAACCGTTGAGGGTCAAGCCGCGACCGAAGCACTCACCACTGACATGGACGCCAAGACCGACGACCTCTTTAACGGCTTTGGCGCCCTCGGCGTGCCGATCGATGAGTGCGTAAACGAACCTGAGCCACCCACCGCTCGCGGTAATGGCCGGTTCGAAGACAACAAATTCATTTTCTCTGAACGCGAAACTATAGAAGACGGTCTTGGACCAACCTACAACGACGTCGGTTGCGTTGAGTGTCACCAATCAGTTGACGTCGGCGCATTCGGCCAGCAAATGGAATTCAGGGCCGGCCATCTTTCCGGCGGCGCGTTCGTTGACGCTCCGGGCGGACAGTTAATACATGCCCGAGCCACCGACTCCGATATCGTGGAACACATCTCGACTGCCGAAACAGTCAAGGCGTTCCGCATCACGCTGAGCACCCTTGGCGACGGCTTTATCGAGTGTCTCTCGAACACGTCCCTGCAAAACAACGTCGCTGCACAACCTGTAGCCCAACGTGGCGTGCTCTCGCAGGTTCCCGTTACAGAGGCTAACAACGCACTGCGATTCGGCCGGTTTGGCTGGAAAGCACAGCATGCCAGTCTGGTCTCGTTCGCCGGCGATGCCTATCTCAATGAAATGGGCATTACCAATCCGTTCGACGGTTTCGGCGGAAGAAGTTCAAGTGCCGCCGATGCGGGAACGCACGAGAACCCGGCAAGCACGGCTGAAGGAGTTATCAATGTAACTTTCCCGTCGCCTTTCGATCCGGTCGAGGATCCTGAGGACGACGGACTCGACGTGTTGGCGTTCGCTGATTTCATGGCCGCCACGCGCGCACCCCGCCGCCAACAGCCAATTCCGGCGGCAGCTACGCGAGGCGATTCACTATTCACCAGCGTTGGCTGCGCAGTTTGCCACACGCGTACTTTCACAACCGCCGCTCCGGGCACGCTCATCAATGGTGGCGCGTTCGCAGTGCCGGCTGCTCTCGGAAACAAGATCATCCATCCGTTCAGTGACTTTGCGTTACACAACGTCGGCACTGGCGATGGTGTTGTCCAAAACGCAGGACAGGGTTCAGCCAATCAAATGCGCACTCCGCCGTTGTGGGGCATTCGCGCCCGCAACAGGTTGATGCACGAAGGTCTGAACATCACGGTCTTCGACTCGATCCAACTTCACGCCGGTCAGGCAACAGCCGCGAGGAATAACTTCAACGCGTTGACTGCCGCGCAAAGAAACGATCTGATCGCGTTTGTGTTGTCGCTGTAAGTTAGCGGCGACAGTGGGACAAGGGCACTTCCGAAGCTCGCCGGACCCGAACCCGGCGAGCTTCCCTTACCTCAAATTACACTTATGAAATCCTTTCTTTTGATCTTGTTCTTATCCCTGTCTACGCTCGCTCTCGCTAGCGGATGTAGCAGCAAAAAACCGGCCGTTGTCGAATCGACTCCGGCTGCTTATCAACCAACTCCCGAGACTCCGTCGCCAGAGCGACTTGCTTCTGTCGCGGCGCCGAATCTTCCCGAAGTCGAACAAGCAGTGAAGCGTGTTTTCAAAGACATTGCTGTGGTGCATCCGGATTACAAATCGAGTTTTCTCGCGGGAGATTTCAACGGCGATCTCTCGCAGGATCTGGCAGTGGTGTTGAAACCGGTGCCTGAGAAATTGGCTGATATGAATGAGGAGTATCCGCCCTGGCTGTTGCGCGATCCGCGTGTGCCAAACAATCCGCGGGAACCGCTTCGTGTCGAGAAAGACGAAGCGTTGCTGGCGGTAATTCACGGTTACGGTAATAAGGACTGGCGCGATCCGGAAGCGACGCAGACGTTTCTGCTCAAGAACGTCGTCGGTTCCAGCATGCGCGTGCAGAACGGAACCGAGTTTGTGAAAGACTTCCGCCTCAGAAAAAAGCCACGCCCGCAGGGTGACTTGATCGCCGAGACTCTCAAAGGCAGTGAAGGTTATTTATATTTCAACGCCGCCACCTATTCGTGGTACGACCCGAAGACATTTAAAGGCGAAACGGAAGCGCCGGGTGCATTTCACGGCCGCCCGCGAGGAGGTAATGCTAATGCGCAACAGTAAATTGGTCAGTGCCTTGGTTTGGTTGGGTGTCGTTCTGGTTTCGGTAGCCGCGGTGCAAGCTCAGCAACCCGTAGTGAACATGATCTCGGCTGAAGAGCTGAAGACAAAGATGACGAAGAACGAGCAGGTGACGGTGATTGACGTGCGCTCTTCGGAAGGGTTCGCGAACAGCGGCACGACCGTGAAAGGCTCGATCCATTACAAACTGAGAAAACTGAAGAGCCGGGTTAACTTTGCGCCGTTGAAGGACCTGCCGCGCAGTCGCGAGATAGTTACGTATTGTGCATGCCCGAAAGATGAATCGAGCATCGCGGCGGCGCAGATTCTGCAAGCTGCCGGTTTCACGCGCGTGAAAGTATTGCAGGGCGGCTGGCACGAGTGGCTGCGCGTCAACGGCCCCGTCCAGCCCCGCGCGAAGAGTTAGAGGTGGGTAGTGCCCTACTATCCACCTCGCTTCTCTGTGCCTCTGTGTCTCGGTGGTTTGTTTTCCTAAGCAACCACGGAGACACAGAGAGCACAGAGAAGAGATTTCAGCACAAAGTTGCGGGACCCGTGGTCAGAAAGAGGTTTCTTCAATAGAATGGCCGCGGAGGAAAATCGAATATATTAGAGGTCAGCAAACTCGGCTGCGTCCGTGGAGATCGCCGGTTGTTTCGTGGTCTCGATCTTTCTCTTTCACCCGGCACTTTCGTCCAACTCACCGGCCCGAACGGAAGCGGCAAGACCAGTTTGCTGCGCATCCTATGCGGACTCCTGGCGCCGGCGGAAGGTGAAATCAAGTGGCGGGGTGCGAATATTCGCTCGCTGGGTGAGGAGTATGTCACGGAGGTGACTTACCTCGGCCATCGTCCCGGCGTAAAAGATGAACTGACCGCGCTTGAAAACTTGAGAATCTCAAACGCGCTGAATGGCGTCGAAGTCAGCGAGGAAAATGCCGTCGACGCACTGCAACGCATGGGCTTAGCCGGACGCGAGCATCTTCCGGCGCGGTACTTGTCAGAAGGTCAACGCCGCAGAGTCGCACTCGCGCGGCTGCTTGTTTGCAACACGAATCTCTGGTTGCTCGACGAGGTGATGACTTCGCTGGATAAGGGCGCCGTCGGGCTGGTTAGATCTTTGATTGAAGACCATGTGAAACGCGGTCGTGTCGCGATCGTCGCGACGCATCAGGAACTCGGGTTGCCGGCCGGTGTGACCAAACGACTCGAACTCACCACGTGAACGCACCTTCGACCCTTTCGATGTTGCGCTGGATCGTTTGGCGCGATCTGATGCTGGCCTGGCGCCGGCGTTCCGACATGCTGTCGACGGTTTTCTTTTTCGTGATCGTCGTGAGTCTGTTTCCGCTGGGGATTGGACCAGAGACGCAGTTGTTACGTTCGATCGCGCCGGGCGTGGTTTGGGTCGCTGCGTTGTTGGCGTCGATGCTGTCGCTGGGCCGTTTGTTTTCGAACGACTACCAGGACGGAACACTCGAGCAGTTATTATTAACGCCGCAACCGCTTTTTCTGGTCGTACTCGGCAAAGTGCTGGCGCATTGGATCGTGGCGGAGATTCCGCTGGTTTTGATCGCGCCGCTGGTCGGAGTGCAGTTTGATTTAAGCGCGCAAACGTTGCGTGTGTTGTTTGTGAGTCTGCTGGTGGGCACACCGATATTGAGTTTGATTGGAGCGGTTGGAGCGGCATTGACGTTGGGGTTACGTGGGGGCGGCGTCTTGATCTCGATCTTGATTTTGCCGCTGTATATTCCGGCGTTGATCTTTGGAGCGGGGGCAGTTGAGGCGACGATTATCGGCGTAAGCGCGGGGCCGCATTTGTATTTGCTCGGCGCGTTCGCGGTCGTGTCGTTGTTGTTCGCTCCGTGGGCGGCGTCCGCGGCGTTACGCATTTCTTTGGAGTAAAGCCACAAAGAGGCACAAGAAGTACAATGAACCTTTACAAGTACGCTTCACCAACGATGTTCTATCCCGTCGCGGGCAAGATGATTCCGTGGTTCGCGATTCCGGCGACGATTTTGTTCGCCGCGGGAATGTTCGTGGGGTTCTTCATCGCGCCCACTGACTTCCAACAGGGCGACGCGTACCGGATCATCTTCATTCACGTCCCCGCGGCGTGGATGGGAATGTTTCTCTACGTG
>DATEHX010000254.1:0-6663 GCA_035279345.1 Pyrinomonadaceae bacterium
TTAAATCCGTATCGTAGTGCCCGGGCGCCGGAAAAGTCGCGAGATGCACTGACACCGGAGAGTCGCTTTCGGATCCGCGCGGAATGTGTTCCCAGACTTCATCGGCGGTGAAAGCGAGAATCGGCGCGAGTATGCGCGCCAGTGCGTCCGCGATCTGATAGAGAGCGGTTTGCGCGGACCGCCGCGCATGGCTCTTCGGCGCATACGTGTAGAGACGGTCCTTGATGATGTCGAAATAGCGCGCGGACAACGTGACAGTCGCGAAGCTAGTGACCGTCTGCATCACGGAGTGAAACTCGTAAGCCTCGTATTCTTTGTTTACTTCGGCGATCATCGCCGCTAACTCAGCCAGCGCCCAGCGATCTATTTCTTCCATGTCGTCGATGGAAACGCTGTCACGCGAGGGATCGAACCCGTGCAAATTGCCGAGCGCAAACCGCGCGGTGTTGCGCAACTTGCGATAACCATCCATCACGCGCTGCAAGATCTCATCCGACGCGCGCATGTCGTCGAAATAGTTCGACGACGCACACCACAAACGAATGATCTCCGCACCCGACTGCTTGATCACTTTGTCAGGCTCAACGGCATTTCCCGCCGACTTGTGCATCGCACGGCCTTGCGCGTCCAGCGTCCAACCGTGCGTGATCACGGTCTCATACGGCGCGCGATCGTGATCCGCCACACCGATAAACAACGACGAATTAAACCAGCCACGAAACTGATCGCCGCCTTCGATGTAAACATCCGCGGGCCACCGCAACTCTTCGCGCCGTGGATTCTCGAGCACGGCGATCGACGACGTACCACTGTCAAACCAAACGTCGAGAATGTCACTCTCCTTGGTCCACTCCGTCGCCCCACAACCTTTGCAGGTGTAACCAGGAGGTAGTAACTCAGCGGCCGGCCGCGTGTGCCACGCATCGCCCGACTCGCGTTCGAAGATATCCGCGACGTGATCGATCACCACCGGATCGGCCACTTCCGCGTTGCACTTCGCGCAATAGAAAACAGGAATCGAAACACCCCAGACGCGCTGCCGCGAGACGCACCAATCCGGGCGGCCCTTGATCATGTTGCGCATTCGATCGCGGCCCCACGCCGGAATCCATTTCACGCGTTCTTCAGTTTCCCTGATCGCGCCCGCGCGTAAACCATTTTGTTCATCCGTCTCGCCGTTAACCTGGTCCATCGCGATGAACCACTGCGGCGTCGCGCGAAAGATCACCGGATTCTTGCAGCGCCAGCAATGCGGATAACGATGGTCGTACTTCTCACTGAACAGCAGCACGCCCTTCTCGCGCATGAACTCCACAATCTGATCGTTCGCCTCGAACACACGCTGGCCCGCGAAGTGCTCGACTTCAGGCGTGAACCGGCCAGCGTTATCCACGGGACAATAGATCTCCAGACCGTAGCGTTTGCCGATCACGAAGTCGTCGTGACCGTGACCGGGCGCCGTGTGAACAGCGCCGGTTCCGGCTTTGCCTTCGGGCGCTTTCTTGACGGCTTCGCTCACGTCGAGTTCGGTTTCGGCATCAGCTTCGCCGCCGAGTGTGACGTGATCTCCGACCATCAGCAACGACACGCGATCGATCCACGGATGGCCCGCTTCGAGCCGGTCGAGCTTCGCGCCCGGAAAACGCGCGAGGACCTTCGGCGGCACATGTTCGCCGTTCTCGTTGCGCTCGGCGAGTTCACATTTTGTCGCTACAGCTTCAACCAACTCGCTGGCAACGATGTAAACCTCGTCGCCGTGTTCGAATGCCGAGTACTCAAAGTCCGGATGGACCGCGATGCCGAGGTTGGCCGGCAAGGTCCACGGTGTAGTGGTCCAGATCAGCACGAAAACCTTGCGGTCGGCGAGCGCCGGATCGATCGACGCCGGATCGCTACGCAACGGAAACTTCACGTAAACCGACGGGCTCGTGTGCTGGTGATACTCGACCTCTGCTTCAGCCAGCGCCGTTTGGTCCACGATGCACCAGTAAACCGGCCGCGCACCTTTGTACACGTAACCGCGCTCGACGAAGCGGCCAAACATGCGCGCGGTCTCAGCTTCGTAGTGGTTCGACATCGTGAGATAGGGATCGTCCCACTCGCCGAGAATCCCGAGCCGTTTGAAGTCGCGCGTTTGGTTCTTCAGCGCGTTCTGCGCGTGCTCGCGGCAGGCGCGGCGAAAACTCTCAACGCTCAGGTCGTTCTTCTTCTTGCCTTTCTTGGCCAGTGCGCGCTCGACGTGTTGTTCGATCGGCAGGCCGTGACAGTCGTAACCCGGCACGTACGGCGCGTCGAAACCCATCATGCTGCGCGACTTGACGATGAAGTCTTTGAGAATCTTGTTCATCGCCGTGCCGAGATGGATGTCGGCGTTGGCGTATGGTGGACCATCGTGCAGGATGAACTTGTCTCGTCCGGCGCGGGCCGCGCGAATCAGTCGATAGAGATCGAGGTCGGCCCATTTCTGCAAACGAGCGGGTTCGCTTTGCGTCAGGTTGGCCTTTTGCGAGAAGCCAGTCTGCGGCAAGTTAACGGTCTTTTTGAGATCGAGCGGCGTTTCTGTGGACATAAGCGTAAGTCGTCAATACTAACAAAGTCATTGCCGATTTTCGATTTTCAATTGCCAATTTGAAAACTCAACTTCGGCGCCGACTCCTAAATCGGCAATTGGCAATCGACAATAAAACTAAACCCGAGCCATCGAGGATGCGATGGTTCGGGTCCTTGCGAGCCGGTTTCGGGTGCTTGCTAACCGATAAACATCTCATCCTCTCCGTACGTCTGATTTATGGGCTTCGGCACTGGCGCAACGAGAACCTCGAGGCCGCGGCGGAAGCCCGCCATAATCGCGGCCAGCTCGCGCGCCGGCTCTATAACTTTCATCTGAACGAAATCGGTCGTCATTGCCACTTGCCGGTGCGTGCGATCGATCGTTCTGCTAACGAGTTCGACCTTGTCACGCGCCTCGACTGCCGTGTCGCTCACAAGCGATTTCAGTTCAGCAACCTCACCCTTGATGATCGCGAGCGATTCCGAGAGGTGCATCGTCGCAGTCGACAAGTGACCGGAGACAGCGTTGAACTGCTCGGCGATCAGCTTGCCTTGCACGACGATCTCTTTGCCCTGTTCGCTCATGACGGTGACGCGCTCGATGAGCGGCTCCATCTTTTCTTCCAAACGCCCGGCGGATTTCACCGCGCGGTTAACGAAGACCGCGATCGCCACCATGGCGATCGCGATCACGATAAACGAGGCAGCAATGACAACCATGATCCAGAACATCGGATCGTTGGCATTCATCTGTAGCGCGAGAAACATTTTCGATTTTCGATTTTAGATTGTTGATTTGCTGTGCCGAGCTGTTCAATCGACAATCAGCAATCAACAATAATCAAATGACTAGTTTGTCTTTTCTCCGTAGTTCGGCGAGGCTTCGATACGGCCGGACATTTCGGTCTTCCGCTTCTCTTCGATGTAAGCCTTCTTGCCCGCGTCGATTGCCGCGGCTACGGTTCCGGTTTGGCGCGCGGCTGCTTCGCGTGCGGTATTGGCCACTTCTCCGACTCTTTCAGCCGCCTGCGAGTAGAGCTCGCCGGCGCGAGTGCGAGTCGCTTCGTAATATTCGCCGGCGCGGTCGCCCAACTGTTGAGCCGCTTCGCGTGAACGATCGATGCCTTTGCGGGTCGCGTCAGCGATGTCGCCGCGCAGTTCGTGGCCCGACTTGGGCGCGAACAGCAGGGCGAGAATGGCGCCAATGCCACCGCCAATGAGCAGATATGTTAAGCGTGTTGAGATGCCGTCTCCGCTATCTCTCCGATATTCGTCGTATCCCATTTTGATGGGTCCTTTCTCTTCAAAGCGAAGCCCTATTACTTCGCTGGTTTCCTAAAGATTACGAAGCCTTGGACTATAGCATTGCCAAATTCCGATTGCCAATTGCCAATTTCCGGTGCGAGTCTCTGTAAATCGAAAATCGGCAATCGGAAATCGGCAATTTCATGACTGGCCGTTGTATTGCTCGAGCTTGCGGTAGAGTGTCTTGCGCCCGATGCCGAGCGCGCGTGCGGCGTGGGATTTATCGCCTTCGGTGTAATCGAGCGTGGCTTCAATCGCCTGGCGTTCAATTTCCTCCATCGACGAAGGAACGGTGACCTCAAACGTCGTCGTGCGGCCTTCGCTCGCAGCCTTCGCCCGTTCGACCTTCACGCGGTCGCGATCGCGCAACGCGATCTGACTGATCGCTTCCGGCAGATCTTCCAATTCAATCTGCCGGCCGGAAGCAATGATCACGGCGCGTTCGATAGCGTTTTCGAGTTCGCGAACATTGCCTGGCCACTCGTAAGTGATCAACGCCTGCAACGCGTCCTTGGAAATTCCCGAAATGAAGCGGCCGGTTTTCTGTTTGTAGTGCTCGAGGAAGTGAATCACGAGCGGATGAATATCTTCCGGGCGCTCCCGCAAAGGCGGGAGCGTGATCGGAAACACGGATAAGCGGTAAAACAGATCCTGGCGGAAGCTGCCTAATTCGACAGCGCGTTTGAGATCCACGTTCGAAGCCGCGACGACGCGCACGTCAGTTTTGATCACCTCACTGCCACCAACGCGCGTGAACTCTCCATCCTGCAACACACGCAGCAAACGCACCTGCGCCGACAAACTCATCTCGCCAACTTCATCGAGAAACAACGTTCCGGCGTTCGCTTCTTCGAAACGTCCACGGCGCAACGCGCGCGCGTCCGTAAACGCGCCCTTCTCGTGTCCAAACAGTTCCGACTCGAGCAACGTCTCGGGAATCGCACCGCAGTTCAACTTCACATACGGCTGATCTTCGCGGCCGGAGTTGAAATGAATCAGGTTCGCGAGCAGTTCTTTGCCGGTGCCCGATTCGCCCTCAATCAAAACCGTCGTCTGCGTGTCCGCCACACTCTTCGCGAGTTCGATCGCGCGCCGAATCGCGGCGGTCTGTCCGATGATGCGTTCTTCGCCGTAACGTTCGTGAAGCGCGCTGCGCAGGTGCATGATCTCGGCCGACAACTGGTCTCGTTCGAGCGCCGTTCCGATCTGATCCGCGATGCCTTCGACGAGCGTGACTTCGTGGTCGTCAAAACGTTCGCGTGCTTCACTCCAAACCAAACCCAGCAAGCCAAACGTCTGCCCACCAACCCGAACCGGCGCCACCAGCGCCGCGCGTCCACCGAGCACGGAGTTGAACAACAGTCGAATCGGAAACGGCAGATCGGTTTCGAGCAGCGGCAGCGTTTTACCTTGCGCCAACACTTCGACCATCGCCGGAAACGCCGTCACGTCAATCGACTTTCCGTAACTGTCAAACAGACCCTGCACCGAATCAGTCGTCACGTGCGGAGCGGCTTTGAAAGCAGCCAAACTGATGCGGCCTCCGGCCGGATCGAGCACACCCAACGCCGCGTAATCCGCGCCAACGAGCGCGATCGCACGTTCCAAAACCAGCGTCGAGACCTCACGAAAATCGGAACGCGCATTCAACGCATTCGCGATCGACAACAAGGCCCGTTTTGTTTCGGCTTCGCGTTCTTTGTCTGTGTAGAGACGCGTGTACTGGTAACCAATCGCGATCTGCCCGGCGATCGATTGCAGAAACGAGACTTCATCATCGAGCCACTCGCGCGGCGTGCGCGTCGTGTGCAAACCAACCAGGCCGAGAACATCGTCGCCAAGCATCACCGGCACGACGAGCAACGAACGCGTGCCCAAACTCTCCGCCAAAAACCGCACGCGTTGATTGTTCCCAGCTGAAATGTCGTCGAAAACCATCGGCTTGCGAATATCGACGTGCTCGGAAAGTTGTTTTAGATCGAGCGGAATAACCGTTCCCAAACTCGAAGGCACGTCGTTTGAAGCGCGCCATTCATGACTGATGCGCAGTTCGCTGGCCGACTTCAACTGAATCACGTCGCAGCGGTCGACGTTCATCATGCGGCCGAGTTCAGAAACGATAACTGTCAGGAAACGGTCGAGATTGATAGCGGTTGGTAGAACCATCGCGAGGCGGTTGATGATTCCCTCGCGCGCCTCGTGCATCTTGATCTTGCGTTCTAACGAAAGCGATTGAGCGGTGTTGGACATTCTCTGGCAAAAGAATAGACGAATGCCCCCAGGAGTTGCAAAGCAGCCGCCCGCGCTCGGATTAGGGCACTATCACCTTTTGTCCGTATAATCCGGGCATGCCGATTTATGAATACGAGTGTCGCAAGTGCAAAGCTCACACGGAAGCTTTTCAGAAAGTGACGGACAAGCCGCTGACGAAATGTCCCAAATGCGGCGGCCGGTTGGATAAGCGAATCTCAGCGCCGGCGATCCAGTTCAAGGGGTCGGGTTGGTACGTGACTGATTACGCCGGAAAGGCAACGAAGTCAGACTCGGAAACATCCTCTGAAACAAAGGCCTCGAAGTCCGAAAAGACTGACAAGAAGAGTACGAAGGAAAGCTCCCCGGCGAAGAAAAGCGACAAGCCTTCAGCTACAAAGGCCTCAAGCAGCGACTAACTGTCCAGTAGTTCCAAACGATGGGTTCGCGGAAAAGTAACATCACCTTCACGGCCGTAGTGGTCTTTGCGCTAATCGCCCCGGCGTTTATCACCTTGGGTATGGCCCAGTCGGGCAATCGCCCACACGCGAACGCCTC
>DATEHX010000255.1:0-31502 GCA_035279345.1 Pyrinomonadaceae bacterium
CGTTCGATGTGCTGCTTTTCGAGTTCGAGCAGTGTGAGCCGGGAGTCGAGAAACGGTGAACCAACCTGCGTGTGACCATCGAAGTGAAGGTCGTTGATGGTGATCGTTTTCTGGTCACTCAATAGGACCGCGCGTTCGATAACATTGCGCAGTTCGCGGATGTTGCCGGGCCACGAATAAGCTTTCAATGCCTGGATCGAGTTCTCGTCAAGACGGAGTTCACCTCGGCCCAGATCGGCGGAGACTTTGTCGAGCAGATACTGGGCCATCGTGGGAATGTCTTCGACTCGTTCTCGCAGCGCCGGAAAGGAAAGCGGAATCGTGCTGATGCGGAAATAGAGATCGTCGCGGAAACGTTTCTCGCGGACCAGTTGGCCCATGTCCTGATGTGTTGCCGCGATGAGCCGCACGTCAACCTGGCGATCGCGTACGTCACCCACGCGGCGAAAGCGTTTTTCTTCGAGCACCTTCAAAAGCTTCGGCTGGATTTGCAGATCGACGTCGCCGACTTCGTCGAGGAAGATCGTGCCGCGATGGGCCACTTCAAACAAACCCTGCTTCGACGCGGTCGCGCTCGTAAACGCACCCTTTTCGTGGCCGAAGAGTTCAGTTTCGAGCAGTTCACGCGAGAGTCCGGCGCAATTCAGATCTACGAAGGCTTCTTCAGCGCGCGGGCTGTTGTCGTGTAGCCAGCGCGCGAGCACGCCTTTGCCGGTTCCTGTTTCGCCAAGCACCAGCACCGGGCTCTCAGTCGATAATATTTTCTTCGCTTGCTCGCGCAGCGCGCGGATCGCGGAACTGGTACCGATAAACGGATCGATCGCCTGCCGCACCTGGCGTGATTTACTGGCCAGTTGCTTGTGGTGATTGCGCTGTTTTTGGAGTAAACGCTGAAGAATTACGAGCAAAGTCGGTAATTCCAAGGGCTTTGTCAGGAACTGTTCCGCGCCCTCTTTAATCGCTCTTACGGCTAAATCAATTGACCCGTGCGCCGTCAAAACGAGCAACGGAGTTCCCGAGTCGATCTCTTTCAGACGCGGCAGCAGATCGAGCGCGGTCCCATCGGGGAGCATGTAATCCGCGATGACGATGTCCGGTCTGGAAGTACGAAAGATGTGCTGGGCGTCCTGGCAGCTCTCCGCCTCGTCGATCTCGTATCCGTGCTGTTCGAGAAAATCACGGATACCGAATCTGACTCCCGACTCATCGTCGACAACCAAGACCTTATTCCTGGACATTTTTAACTGTCTTCCTCCGTCGGTGTTGGGAAGCGCGCTATCATACATGCTCCGCCGTCAGGATTGTTTCCGGCGATCAATTTACCTCCGTGTTCCTGCATGATGCGGTGGGCGATAGCCAAACCAAGCCCGGTCCCGCCGCGCCGCTTGGAAAAGAATGGTTCGAAAATCTTGGGAATGTCCTGTTCGAGAATGCCGGTTCCGGAATCCTTGACCGCGCACTGGACCCAGTCGTGGCCGCCGTCGATTACGCGTCGCGCTTCAACCACCACCACGCTGCCCTGTGGCGAGTGTTGGATCGCATTCTCGATCAAGTTTACAAAAACTTTCGACAATCGCCGACGGTCGATGCGTATTTTCGGCAAGCCGGCCGCGACGTCGCTTTCCAGTTTCACCTGGGCCACTCCCGCTGCCGGAACACACGCCTTGATGGACCGCACGATCATCTCTTCAATTGGGACCAGGAACAACTCACCGCGGAACGGTTTGCCGTATTCCAGCAGTTCTTCCATCAGGACCGTCAAACGGCCCACCTCGTCGCGCAGAACGTTTGTATAACGCAGGTATTCGGTGCGGTCGCTGAATCTCGTCTCGAACGCGTCGAGAATCGATGAAATGCCAAAAAGCGGATTCCTGACTTCGTGGGCCACGCCCGCCACCAGCGAACCGAGCAACGACATCATCTCGCTCTGCCGCAGTGACGCTTCGAGCTCGGCGCGTTTGCTGATGTCCTGCGCGATGAGAATCACGCGCTCGCGCACCGAGCCGAATTCATTGATTTGATAAAGTGTTATGGCCCACGTTTTTCCACTCACGCTGTCTTTAACTTCTTCCGAGACGGGCGCGGGATTGTCGCGAAACCTTTCGATCAACGCGGCCGCTTTTTTCCACGGCTGATTTTCGCCGAGTTCGCCTACGAGCCGGTCCACCAGTTCTTCCGCTGCGATGCCCGCGATCTGTTCGGCCGCCAGATTGGAACGTTTGATGGCGCCCGCCAGATCGACGATCAGCACGGGAAACTCTATCGCGTTGAAGGTTTGCCGCCATTCCGCCGCGGACTGTTGTAAGGACGTATGCAGCCGTTGCTGTTTCTCGTCGAGCAGCTTTCGTTCAGTGACGTCGTTTACGATCACGAGCTTGCTGTTTTTGCCGTCGAACACGACCGGGTGCGAGCTCATCTCCACATAAATCGTCTTTTTGTCGCGCGTTTGATGGCGCCACGGACTCGAAATCACCAACTCGTCCGGATCGTCGGCGTTTTTGATTATCAACGTCGGAATATCTTCCTCGGGCCGGAGAACGTTGAGCGTCATCGAAAGAAATTCGTCGCGGGAATAGCCGTAGGTACGGGTCGCCGCCTCGTTCACTGCCAGGAACCCGAGCGTGTCTTCGTTATAAACCCAGATCGGTTGCGGGTTTGATTCAAACAGCAACCGGTAACGCTCTTCGGAGTCGCGCAGTGCTTCTTCAAAACGCTTTCGTTCGGTGATGTCGCGGGCCAGCCCGCGAAAGCCGATGGTCTCGTCGAGTTTCTTGATCGGCGACAGGATAAGGTCGAGCCAGCGATCTTCACCGGCAGCCGAATGCACGAGGAATTGATGACGCACCTCGCGCGATTCCTTAAATCCGCCCGCAAAACCATTATTTTCCGGAATCACGCCAAAAAGCGCGAAGAAGGAGTTGCCCAGAATGTCTTCCTGGTTGCGGCCCAAAAACTTTTCGCCCGCGAGATTGATGCTGGTCAGACGGCCGGTGAGATCCTGAGTAAAGATGACGTCGCTGGCCTGTTCGACAAGATCGCGGTAACCCGCTTCGAGACGCGAGCGTTCCAGCAGACGCGAGACTTTTGCGATTATCCGCGTGGAGTCGCAGGGAATTTCGAGGTAATCGTCGGCGCCCGCGCGCAATCCCTCGACGACTGTCTCGGTGTCTTTCTGATGCGCGCTGATCAAAAGGATAGGAACGGTTTTGAGTTCACTATCGGCGCGCACGTGACGGCAGAAATCCAACCCGTTCATCAACGGCATCGTAACGTCGCTGATAACGAGATCCGGGCGCTTGCGCTTCGCCTGCGCGAGACCATCGACACCATTCTCAGCGGTAACGACGCTATACCCTGCTTTATTGAGCAGAGTTCGCATCAACCGTAATTGGTCGGGCTCGTCGTTGACGATGAGAACAGAATTGTCCTCGCGGCCATTTGAGATTTCTACCCCCTGCATCTTGTACCTCGAATTGGCGCCGCGGCTGGAAAATCAGGGGAAAAGGCGGCTTCTTTTGGGTTTTCACTAGGTTTGCCGGGGCGGAGTATAACACACGCAGGCAACCCGCAAACCCTCCCAAATCCGCGGTAAACCGAAAACGGCGTCAGTGAATCAAAACTCTACATTTCATAAATGGCATGAACTTGAGAAAGAGAGAAGAAATGAATAATAGCGGACGTTTCCGGGGCGCCAGCTCCCGTGTGAACATTCTTTTGAGTCTGGCATTCGTCGTAGTTTCGTTTGCTTCATGCAGCGGTCAGGGCCGCGCGTTGAGTCTACAGCCGGCTACCGCCGCGCCGCCGGTAACGTCGAGCGCCGGTGTGCCGGTCCTTCAAACTTCGTACGCCGAGTTAGTGAGCCGCGTCTCACCGGCTGTCGTCACGATCCGATCGACAGAGCGAGCGCGAACAGCGCAACAGTTTCCCTTCATGGACGATCCCCGGTTTCGTGAGTTCTTCGGGGATCGGCTTCCACAAATGCAACAGCAGCCGCAGCGGCCCGTGCAAGGCGTCGGTTCCGGCGTGATCGTCAGTCCTGACGGTTACATCCTGACGAACCATCACGTGGTCGATGGCGCGCTGGAGATTCGAGTCGAACTGACAGACAATCGCAGCTTTACCGCGAAGGTAGTCGGCTCAGACCCGCCGAGCGACCTTGCGGTGCTGAAGATCGACGCGGCGGACCTGCCGACGCTTTCGTTTAGTGATTCGGATAAAGTGCGCGTTGGCGATCCTGTTCTCGCCCTTGGTAATCCGATGGGTATCGGACAGACCGTGACCTCCGGCATTGTCAGTGCAAAAGGCCGGAGCACGGGATTGAGCGACGGCAGTTTTGAAGATTTTCTTCAGACCGACGCGGCGATCAATCGCGGCAACTCCGGTGGCGCGCTCGTCAACACGACGGGCGAACTGATCGGCATCAATTCGCAGATCCTTTCACCTTCCGGCGGCAACATCGGCATCGGTTTCGCGATTCCTTCAAACATGGCGAAAGCCGTGATGGATCAGTTGCTGAAGAGCGGCAAGGTTAGCCGCGGCATGCTGGGCGTGACGATTCAGTCAGTCGATGCCGATTTGGCGAGCAGTTTGAACCTGCCGGCGGCGCGTGGCGCGATCGTTACTTCGGTGACGGCGGGTGGTCCGGCGGAGCGCGCCGGAATCAAACGCGGCGACGTTGTGACGGCGATCAACAATCAACCTGTCATCGACAGCAACAGTCTGCGGAATCAGGTTGCGGGCATGAAGCCGGGCTCAACTGCGACGGTGACTGTAGCGCGCAATGGACGCGATCAGAACCTTCAGGTTGCGCTCTCCGAGTTGCCGAGTCGGCAGCGTCCCGACGCGGACGACGAAGAGAACAGCAGCAACGGTAACGGTCCGGGCGTTAACAATTCGCGCTTTGGATTACGGTTGCAGCCGTTAACACCCGATGCTGCTTCTCGAAATGGACTCGATGCCGGCGATCAGGGTCTGTTGGTTTCGCAAGTCGATCCTTCGGGCAGCGCTGCGAGTGCCGGCATAAAGCCAGGCGATTTGATCCAGGAAGTCAATCGTCAACCGGTGCGAACGTTTGCGGAGTTCTCGAGTGCGATTCAGCAGTCGGGCGCTCGGCCGGCACTCGTTCTGGTGAAACGGCGCGACGCAGTCATCTATGTGACCTTGCGAGCCGCCACTTCCTAACCTAAGTAAAACCAGCGACGCCATCCATAGATTACGCAGAATAAAATCTGTGTAATCTGTGGATGGCTTTTTTGTGGTTAAATGGCGCTGCGGAGGATCATGACAGTGAGAGAATTCGATCAACGGCCGTGGGGCTCCTACACCGTGCTGGAAGAAGCACCGACTTTCAAGGTCAAACGGATCGAGGTGTTGCCCGGAAAACGGTTGAGTTACCAGAAACACGCGCAACGTGCGGAACATTGGGTCGTGGTTGCCGGTATAGCAAAGGTCACTCTCGACGGCCGCGAGATCACGGTTCGCGACGGCGAAGCGATCGATATTCCCATCGGCTCCGCGCACCGCGTTGAAAACCCCGGCACTGACGATTTGATCTTCATCGAAGTACAACGCGGTAACTATCTTGGCGAAGACGACATCACTCGTCTTGAGGATGATTTTGGACGCGCATGATTCTCCCATCACTGCCCCGGTAGAAGAGCAACCAAGCCTCTGGTCCGATATCAAAGAGTCGATTCGCGGCTCGCATCGCAGTTACACCACTGGTCCAGTCGGCAGATCGATTCTTTTGCTCGCCATTCCGATGGTGCTGGAGATGCTCATGGAGAGCATCTTTGCCGTCGTCGACATCTTCTGGGTCTCACACCTCGGCACTGACGCCGCCGCCACGGTCGGTCTAACCGAATCACTGCTCACGATCATTTACGCACTCGCGATCGGCTTGAGTATCGGCGCGATGGCGATGGTTGCGCGGCGCATCGGCGAAGGGAATCCCGATGGCGCGGCGCGTGCCGCAGTGCAGGCGATCGCGCTCGCACTGCTGGTGTCGATCCTGATCGCTGTGATTGCGACGCCGTTGGCGCCGAAACTCCTCGCGCTCATGGGCGGATCGCCGTGGGTGGTCGAACACGGTTCCGCGTTTACGCGCGTGATGCTCGCGGGGAACGCGACTGTCGTCGTGCTCTTCATGGTCAACGCGATCTTTCGCGGCGCGGGCGACGCGGCGATCGCGATGCGCACGTTGTGGCTCGCAAACTGGATCAACATCGTGCTTGGTCCGTGTTTGATCTTTGGGCTTGGGCCATTTCCGAAAATGGGGATCGTGGGTGCCGCGATCGCGACAAACATCGGCCGGGGAACGGGTGCGCTCTTTGCGCTGAGCAAGCTCGTGCGATCCGGTGGACGCTTCGACGTGCAACGTAAGCACCTGCGGATCGAACCGTCGATCATCTTTCGACTGCTGCGATTGTCGGGCACGGGAACGTTTCAGGTGTTCATCGGCATGGCGAGCTGGATCGGTCTCGTGCGGATCATCTCCAGTTTCGGCAGTAACGCAGTCGCCGGTTACACGTTTGGCATTCGCGTGATTCTGTTTGCACTGTTGCCGTCGTGGGGAATGGCGAACGCCGCGGCGACGATGGTGGGCCAGGCGCTCGGTGCCGGAAATCCCGAACGTGGCGAGCAAGCGGTTTGGAAAGCCGGCTTCTATAACATGATCTTTCTCGGCGTTGTCGGGGTGTTGTTTATCGTGTTTGCGCCGCAGATCATCTGGTTCTACACGTCGGATCCGAACGTGGCGCAATATGGAGTCGACTGTTTAAGGATCGTTGCTTACGGTTTTCTGTTTTATGCCTACGGCATGGTGCTCGGACAGTCGTTCAACGGCGCGGGCGATACGTGGACGCCGACCGTCATCAACCTCTTTGTCTTCTGGCTTTGGGAGATTCCGCTGGCTTACGTGCTCAGCGTAGTTCTCGGGCTGGGGCCGCGCGGCGTGTTTATCGCGATTACGATCGCGTTTTCGACATTAGCCGTCGTCAGCGGCGCGGTTTTCCGGCAGGGCCGCTGGAAACGCAAGGTCGTTTAGGTCCAAATCCATTCAAATTGAGTAGCAAGTACGAACAGTGTGTTGTGCTTCGTTACGTTCGGGACCGTACTTTACGGCAACCTCCTCGCAATTATTGACGGCATCTTTGTTGCAATGAATCCCCTGGGAATTTTGGGCGAGCACGGAGGGGAACACATGGGGAAGAGTTTAAAAGGTAAGAAAATCGCTATTTTGGTGGCCGATGGATTCGAACAGCTTGAGTTGACTGGACCGAAGGAAGCATTGGAACAAGCGGGAGCAGAAATCGAGATCGTTTCACCGGCTGAGGGAGAAGTGCAGGGCTGGAATCACGACGAAAAGGCGGATACGTTTCATGTCGATATGCCGTTGAATCTGGCGCGTTCGGACGATTACGACGCGTTGCTCTTGCCGGGTGGCGTGCGCAATCCGGATCAACTGCGGATGTCGACCAGGGCGGTCGAATTTGTCGATGGATTTTTCGCTACGGGAAAACCGGTCGCGGCGATTTGTCACGCGCCGTGGTTGTTGATCGAAACAGAAGTGATCAAGGGCAGGAACATCACGTCGTGGCCGTCGTTGAAAACTGATCTGGTAAATGCGGGCGCACGCTGGGTCGATCGCGCGGTAGTGGTTGATAACGGACTCATCACGAGCCGTAAGCCGCAGGACATACCGGTTTTTAATGACAAGATGATTGAGGAGTTTGCCGAAGGGCGACACGCCCGGCAGCAAGCCGCGTAAGAGAGAGCCACAAAGAAGCACAAGAGTTTTTTGAACGTATTTTGTGCTTTTTTGTGGCTACAAAAGTTTCCTTGCTGTCTCACCGAGCCGGACAACACCGGCTTCGACCACTTTCGCGTTGATGCCGCGCAGGCAGAGTTCTTTACCTACCTCTGAATTCACAAACTTCATCGCGTCTTCACCAAAACGGGCAACAAACTTGTGGCAACCCGTGTGTGGTAACGGGCTCACTTCCAGCACTGCCGAACCGATCGCGAATCGTGAGCCGGCGGGCAGGTTTTCCTTACTGAGATCCATATCGATATAGAACTGATCGCCGGCGAGACTCCAACGTTCCTTTTCCTGTGCGACGAGGGCGGCAACGCGCGAGTTGATGATGTTGATCTGCATATCAGGATGCGGGCTTCCGTCCGGAGTTCTTCTACTCGGGCGAACGCACCAGTTATCACCAATCAAACCTTTCGCCGGATCGAGTTCGGCCAGTTCGAGCACTTCACGCGCGTCGACTTGCGGCCGGCACACGATCAATTCGACCACGCCATCATTCTTTGGCGTTTCACGCAAGTGGTCCAGCGCCGCTTCGAGCTCTTCCTTCGTCAGGTGTTTTACTGTGGTTTCCATTTCAATCCGTGTAATCCGTGGATTAACCGCCTTTCGCGAAGTGCGTACTATACGCTAATCTTGCGCGCAATGCTTCCCTCGGCTGCTCAGCAACAACTCTCCCAGGAGCGTGATCGTCTGCGCTTGTTGCTCGACATTAATAATGCGGTAGTGACCAACCTCAGTTTGCGAGATCTTCTGCTCGCTGTTTCCGGCTGGATGAAACAGTTTTTTGCTCACGACCTTGCGAGCATGGTTATCTGCGACGAGGAGTCGGGCCAGTTACGCGTCCACGCGCTCGACGCGCCGGCGCCGGGAGGTGTGCTGGCTGAAGGATCTCTCCTGCCACTCGAAGGCACGCCACCGGGAATCGCGATCGCCACGCGCAAGACTGTTCTGCGCGATCGTCTCGACTTTGACGAGTTTTACTCGCCGATCATGCGCGAAGCTTACAAAGCGGGTTTGCGCAGTGGCTGTTCGGTGCCGCTCATCTCGCACGATCACGTGTTGGGTACGCTTAACCTTGGGAGCATGCGAGAGGCTGCGTTTACAAAAGAAGACGCGGAACTGCTCGAACAGATCGCTACACAGGTTGCGATCGCGGTTGAGAACGCGCTCAACTTCCAGCGCGCCGAACGCGAACGCGATCAGAACCAACTGCTGCTCGAAATCAACAACGCCGTAACGTCTCATCTCGATATCGGCGAGCTTTTGGCTGCGACGTCAGCTTCGTTGAAAAAAGTGATTCCACACGACGTCGCCGCGCTGGCGTTGTACGACGAACCGGCAAAAGTTTTGCGGGTTCATTCCCTGAATACACCGTGGTCCGATGATTCTTTCACCGAAGAAGGCTTTCTGATGTCGTTGGACGACAGTCCCGCCGGACGAGCTGCGATAACTCGTCAGCCGGTGAACATCGATCGGCTGGATCAGTCGGAGTTTACTTCACCAGTCATGGCGCAGGCTGTGGCCGCGGGCCTGAAGTCGGGTTGCAATACGCCGCTGATTTCGCACGATCGCGTGGTCGCCGTTATGGCGCTTGCTAGCAAGCAGGAAGCGGCATTTAGTCAGGCTGACGTAAAACTCTTCACCCATATCGCGGGCCAACTCGCGATCGCGGTCGAAAATTCGCTTACTTATCACGAGCTCGCGTCGCTCAAGAACAAGCTCGTGCGTGAGAAGCTTTACCTCGAAGAAGAGATCCAAACCGAGTACAACTTCGAAGAGATCATTGGTCAGAGCGCGGCGCTGAAGAAGATACTTCAGCAAGTCGCAACCGTCGCGCCGACCGATTCGGCCGTGCTGCTTTGCGGCGAGACAGGTACGGGCAAGGAACTGATCGCGCGCGCGATTCACAATATGAGCAAACGGCGCGAACGAACGCTCGTGAAACTCAACTGCGCCGCGATACCGACGGGTCTGCTGGAGAGTGAACTGTTTGGTCACGAGAAAGGCGCGTTCACGGGCGCGATCGCGCAACGCATCGGCCGTTTCGAATTGGCAAACAAGGGAACGCTGTTGCTCGACGAAGTCGGCGAGATTCCGCTCGACTTGCAACCGAAGTTGTTGCGCGTGTTGCAGGAGCAGGAATTTGAACGGCTCGGCAGTTCGCGTACGATCAAAACCGACGCGCGTCTGATCGCGGCCACGAACGTCAACCTGCCCGAGATGGTTGCGGAGAAGAAGTTTCGCAGTGACCTGTTTTATCGGCTGAACGTCTTTCCGATCACGATCCCGCCGTTGCGCGAACGCATCGACGACATTCCGCTGTTGATTGGTTACTTCGCACGCAAGCACGCGCTGCGCATGAACAAGCGTATCGACAAGATTCCGAAAGCAGTTGTTGACGCGCTTTGTGCGTATCCGTGGCCCGGGAATGTGCGCGAGTTGGAAAACTTCATGGAGCGTTCGGTGATCCTCTCGAGTGGCGACGAATTGCAGGCGCCGCTCGCGGAATTAACTATGGCATCTTCTTCGGCTCCAGCAGCAGCGCCCGAATCGAAAGCCGCCCTCGCGCTCGAAGAAGTAGAACGCCGTCACATCATCGAAGTGCTCGAACAGACTCGTGGCATGGTCGGCGGCAAAGGCGGTGCCGCGGAAATCCTCGGCCTTCCTTCCTCAACGCTGCGCAATCGCATGAAAAAACTCGGCATCAACGCCAAGACGCTTTAGCCACAAAGAAGCACAAAAGAACTTCTTGTGCCTTTTTGTGGCTCAACTTCGACGCGACATTTGGCGTCCAACACCAAATATGGCGTCGAACATATCCCAGCCTCACCGCTAAACCCTTCAAAATCAATATTTCTACTCTGGCCTCGCCGTTGCACTAACGCGAGTCCATGACGACACGCATTACACAAGTCGACGGACAAGCGGGAAAGGTCATGACGTTACGCGTCGAAGGTTCGCTTCGACAACCCGACGCAGAACTACTCGAAACGACATACCTCGAACTACGCGCAAAACACGAAGGCACGATTGCGATCGATCTGGCGGGCACCAGTTTTCTCGATAGCGACAGTGCGTCAGTTCTCTGCCGCCTCAAGGAAAGCGGCGTCGAACTAACCGGTCTTGATTACTTCATTCAGCAGCTTATTGAGGCGGCCGAAAACGCCTAGCACGCAGTAACAAGGAGCCAAGTTATGCCAAGCAAGACTTTCAATCTGCTCTTAATTCTTATTTCCCTCTTAGCGACGAATTTGGTCGTCGTAGCGCAAGAGCGAGTTGGCGTTAACCCAAGCGACGCACAACCACTGACCCTGAACGAAGCGATTCGTTTAGCGCTCGAAAACAATAACGACATTCAAGCATCGCGCATCGACGTCGAAAAAGCCGAACACAACCTGACGGCGTCTCGCGGCGCTTACGACCCGTTGCTCTTTTCCGAGTCGTATTTCGAGCGCACTTCAACGCCGGTAACGTCGTTCATCGGTGGCAGCAACAACGGCCCGCTGAAGCTGAAAGACTTCACCAGCAAAGCCGGTTTGAGCGGCCTGGCGCCGAAGTTTGGCGGTTCTTACAACATCGAAATGTCTTCCACACGCCTTTCAAGCAATAACTTTTTCAACGCGCTCGATCCGATCATCTCGTCACGCGTCACGTTCAGCTACACGCAGCCACTCGTACGCGGTCTGCACACCGACGATTCGCGCCGCCGCATCGAGATCGCGAAGAAGAACCTGACGCTCACCGACGTGCAGTTTCGCCAGCGCGCGACGGAAGTCATCACACACGTCGAGCAGGCTTACTGGGAACTGGTCCAGGCGCTCAAGAACCTGCAAGTGCAGAACGAAGCAGTCAAACAAACACGCGCCCAGGTCGAAACAAATCGACGGCAAGTCGCGCAGGGCGTGCTGGCGCCAATCGACGTTGTCGAAGCGGAAGCGCAGGTGAAGATCTACGAACAGAACGTCTACGTAGCGCAGGAAGATGTGACTCGTGCCGAGAACGCACTCAAGACGTTGATGCTGCGCGAACGCAACGCCGAGCTTTGGTCGCGTGTGTTGCTGCCGGTTACGCCGGTGAGTCTTGAGGTGCCGCGCATCAGTTTGCCGCAAGCCATCTCGATGGCGCTCGCGAACCGTTATGAACTCGCCGAGCTGCGCACCAACCGCGAAATCAACGAAATCGATCGCCGTTTCTATCGCGACCAGACCAAGCCGCAAGTTGATTTGACGATGAGCTACAGCAGCAACGGCGTAGCGGGCTCGTTGACCAATAACGAAAACCCGCTCCCGATTGGGAATCCGATACCAGCGGACCTTCAAGGCGGTTACGGCCGTTCACTTTCGAACCTGTTGGGCCAGGACAATCCCACGGTGCGCGTCGGTGTCCGGATCTTGCTGCCGTTGAAAAACAGGACCGCCAAAGCACAGTTGGGCCATTCGCTCGCGGAAGGCCGGCGGCTCGATACGGTCCGCGCACAGACGGAGCAATTGATCGAAGCTGACGTTCGCAATGCGATGCAGCGCGTGCGTTCGGTTGAGGCGCGCATGTCCGCGGCGGCCGCGCAGCGCGAAGCGGCGGAGCAGCAGTACACGAGTGAGCAGCGGAAGTTTCAGGCGGGCATGTCGACCGTGTTTCTCGTGCTGCAACGTCAGACGGATTTGGTCACGGCGCGCGGCCGGGAATTGGAAACACAAACTGATTTGAACAAGGCCGTCGCGGATTTTCAGCGCGCGACCGGCAACACCTTCAGCTATCGCAACGTCGCGGTTACTTCAGAAAAAGGAGACGTTTATGTCGGACTCAAAACAGAACAAAACTAATGGCGCTGCGAAGAAGCGCGCGAAAGTCATCGTTGCTTTACTCGTCCTAACTATTGCCGGCGGTGCTGTTTGGTATTTCCTGATTCGCACGCCGGCTGGTCCACAGAACGTGATCAAAGTCAGCGGCCGGATCGAAGGCGACGACGCCACGGTAGCGGCAAAGATCGCCGGACGCATTCGCGAGATTCACGTCCGTGAAGGCGATCAGGTGAAAGCCGGACAGGTTATTGCGCTGATCGACGACGAGCAGGTTCGCGCTCGTGAAGAGCAACAGCAATCGCTCGTGCTGGAAGCTGAAGCGAGAGTGTTGAGTGCCGAACAGCAGATCGCGGTGCTCAATGCGCAACTCGAAGAAAGCAACATCGGCGTGGACCAGGCGCGCATCGATGCGCAGGGACGAGTAAGTCAGGCTGAAGCACAGGTTGCACACGCCGAAGCCGAGTTGGTGAAAGCGCAAGCGGATTACAACCAGGCGCGTTACGACGAAGAGCGCTACACGACACTTGCGAAAGACGGCGACGTGCCGGAGCGCACGGGAAAACAAGCGCAGTCGACCGCGGAAGCGCAGGGAGCTGCGGTTCGCGCGGCGCAACGTCAGGTCGACGTTGCACGCGGTTCGTTGACGATGGCGAAAGCGAACGTCGCGAACGCCGCGATGCGCACGTCGCAAGCGACCGCGGTTCGCAAACAGATCCTTCAGGCGCAAGCCGAAATCACCGCGGCGCAAGCGCAAGCCGAACAAGCACGCGCGCGACTGCGTGAAGCACAAGCCGATCGCAAAGATCTCGAAGTGGTCGCGCCGATCGAAGGAACAGTTGCGACACGTTCCGCGGAACCGGGCGAAGTGATAACCGCCGGAACGCCGCTCGTCACGCTCGTGAATCTCAACGCGGTTTACCTGCGTGGGTTCATTCCCGAAGGCGAGATCGGACGCGTACGTGCCGGACAGATTGCGCGTGTGTATCTCGACTCCGCGCCTGACAAAGCAATCGACGCGGTCGTTTCTCGAATCGATCCGGAAGCTTCGTTCACACCCGAGAACACTTATTTCAAAGACGATCGCGTCAAGCAGGTTGTGGGCGTCAAGTTGATGTTGAAAGGCGCCGTGGGCTACGCGAAGCCCGGCATGCCCGCGGACGGCGAAGTCGTTACGGAGTAGATCATGAAAGTCCTTCTTATTCACACCGGGCTTCAGCCCGGTGGAAGGGCGTTCACCCTTGTTGAGAAACCGTTTCAACGGTTTCCCATCGCGAATCAAGACAAAAACCGTTGAAACGGTTTTCAGCTAATGCATTTTGTCTAACACCGGGCTAAAGCCCGGTGTGAATGAGAGATGACGTTTGAGGTAAAGCCACCATGGAACAGACAGCGATCAGCGTAAGAGGACTCGTGAAGAACTACGGCGATTTCGAGGCGGTGAAAGGCATCGACCTTGAAATCGCGCAGGGCGAGATCTTCGGCATCATCGGACCAGACGGCGCGGGCAAGACGTCAGTGTTTCAAATCCTGGGCGGCGTGATGGAAGCGACCTCGGGTGAAGCCAAGATGTACGGCGAGACGACTGTCGACGCGCGGCCGTTTGTTGGTTACCTGACGCAGACGTTCAGTCTTTATCAGGACCTGAGTGTCGCGGAGAACCTGCGCTACGTGGGCCAGCTACGTTTGTTGACGCGCCGGCAGATCGAAGAGCGCGGCGATCATTATTTGCAGATGTTTGACATGCAGCGTTTCAAGGATCGTCTTGCAGGCAGTTTGAGCGGCGGCATGAAACAGAAGCTGGCGCTGGCGTGCGCGTTGATTGCCCAACCGAAAATCCTGTTGCTCGATGAACCGACGACGGGTGTCGATCCGGTGTCGCGTCGTGAGTTTTGGGACGCGTTGGCGGGATTGGCGAGCGACGGAATGACGATGGTCGTCGCGACGCCCTATCTCGACGAAGCAGAGCGTTGTCATCGCGTGGCGTTGATGTACGACGGCGTGATTCATCAGACGGGAACGCCGGCTGAGATTCGCGAGCAGCTCGGTTTGCAACGGCTGGAAATGAAAACGGCCGACTTGGGCCAGTTGGGCCAGGCGGAAGAAGTGTTACGTGATGTCGCGGCGATCAACGACGTGCAGCGCTTCGGCGACCGGCTCGATTTGATGGTTGCCGATGTCAACGCCGGCGAGACGGCGACGCGCGAGGCGTTAGCGAAAGCCGGAATTGCGGCGACTGAGATCAAAGCCGGCGCGCCGACTTTGGAAAATTCTTTCGTGGCGAAACTGCGCGAGCTCGGTGGCGAACTGAAAGTGTCGCCGTTTCCGAGGCGCCGCCAGTTTCGTTCGCGTCCTGAAGGCACGATCGCGATCAACGCCGAGAACCTGAGTAAACGTTTCGGCGGTTTCAATGCTGTGAAGAACATCAACATCGAGGTGAAGTATGGCGAGATTTATGGATTGCTCGGCGCAAACGGCGCGGGTAAGACGACGACGATCAAGATGCTCTGCGGGTTATTGGGCGCGTCGAGCGGAAAGATGGAGTTGGCGGGTGAGAGCGGGAGTTTACGGTCCAGTTTTGTACGCCAGCGCATCGGCTACATGTCGCAGAAGTTTTCGTTATACGACGACCTGACGATTGACGAGAATCTCAACTTCTTCGCGGGTGTTTACAACGTGCCGCGTAACGAACGCGAAGAGAAGAAACAGTGGGTGCTGGAAATTTCAGGGCTCGAAGGCAAAGGCGATTTGTTGACGAGCAGTTTGCCTGGTGGTTGGAAACAGCGGGTCGCGTTTGGTGCGGCAGTGATGCACGAACCGAGTGTGTTGTTTCTTGACGAGCCGACTTCCGGAGTCGATCCACTCGCGCGGCGTGCGTTTTGGAAAATGATCAATGGCTTCGCGGATCGTGGTGTGGCTGTGCTCGTCACGACTCACTATCTCGAAGAAGCAGAGCAGTGTAACCGGTTGGGTTTTATGGTCGCGGGTGAGTTGGTGGCGGAAGGAACGCCATCGGGTGTGAAAGCCGCGCAAGGCGGGCATCTGCTCGAGTTGATCACGAGCGATCCGCAAGGCGCCGCTGATCTTTTGAAAGAGACGCGCGAGCGCTGGCGCATCTCGTTGTTTGGCGATCGTTTGCACGTGGTCGTCGATGCGGATCCGGAAACTGAAATCCGCCGGCTCAAAGAGGAGTTGCGCGCCGCGAATATTGAAGTGTTGCGCGCGTACGAGACGCCCTACTCGCTGGAAGACACGTTTATCTCGATCGTGGAAAAAGCACGCAGTAAGAACTGATTGTTTTAGGAGCTGATGTTATGAAGCGAATCATCGCACAAACACGCAAAGAACTGACGCAGTTTTCGCGCGACCGGCTGACGGTGGTGCTCGCGCTCGTACTGCCGTTGATTCAGATGTGGCTCATCGGTTCCTGCGTGTCGCTGACCGTGACGGATTTGCCGGTCGTGGTCCAGGACTGGGACCAGTCGCCCACGTCGCGGCGTTATGTCGACACGATCAGAGCGTCGTTGACGTTTCGCATCGAGCCGCTCGCGGTTACCGAAAAGGCTGAGAGTGCACTCGACAACGAACAGGCGCGCGCGGCGATCGTCATTCCCGAACACTTCGAGAGCGATCTGAAGCGCGGTAAAGCGACCGAAGTGCAGTGGTTGATCGACGGCACTGACGCAAATACCGCGAACATCATGCGTGGCAATGCCGCGAGTATTACGCGCGCGTTCAATGAAGGCAATCAGTCGTCAGCCGCACCGGCAATCAGCGCGCAGATGCGTTTCTGGTTCAACCCCGGTCACGATTCGAACCAGTACATTGGACCAGCGATCTTCGCCGTTGGCCTCGCGTTGTTTCCACCGCTTCTCGTTGCGTTGGCGATGTCGCGCGAAGGCGAGCAGAAGACGATTCTTCAGGTTTACGTAGCGAGTATTCACGCGCACGAATATCTGCTCGGAAAGATCATCGCTTACATGCTGGTGGCGGTGGCTGAGTGGGTGCTGACGCTCGCGCTGGCGCTGCCGATGTTTGGTCTGTGGTTCAAAGGCGATCCGACACCGTTTCTGATCAGTTCGGCGCTCTACCTGTTTTGTAACGTTTGCTTCGGCGCGATGGCGGGCGCGTCGATACCGAACCAGGCGGCGGCGATTCAGGCGGTGCAGAACGTGTGCTTCTTGTTGTCGTTCCTGTTGTCGGGGTTTGTGTTTCCGATCGCGAACATTCCGTCGTGGTTGCGTTGGATTTCTGATCTGGTGCCGGCGCGTTATTTCGTTGAAGTGTCGCGCGATGTGTTTGTGCGTGGCGGTGGTTGGAGTGCGACGTGGCACGTGCCGGTGGTGTTGGCGGTATTGAGTGGATTGTTTCTGCTGCGCGCGTGGTTCAGCCTGCGCAAGATGCAGATCGAAGCGTAGATCGGAGTTGATTATGTGGGAGAGATTTCTCAACTGGCGTTTCTGGCCGCTCTTCATCAAAGAGCTCAACGAGATTCGGCGCAATCGACGCCTCGTGGCGATGATGCTGGTGCCGCCGACACTGAACCTGATCCTGCTCGGCTTCGCGATGAATCCCGAGGTGACTGACTTGCGCCTGGGCGTTGTCGACGAAAGCCGCTCAATCGAAAGCCGCGAACTGATCTCCGCGTTCACCGAAAGTCGATCATTCGTGCCGAAAGCGTATTACAGCTCTGTCGCCGAACTCAGCCACGCGTTGAGCGGCGGCGAGCTCGACGCCGGGATCGTTGTGCCTTCTGATTTCGCGACCAAACGTTCGCGGCGTGAAACCGCGGAAGTGCAGTTTCTGGTCGACGGTGTGAACTCAAACACCGCGGGCATCGCGGGTAGTTACGCGGCGCGAATCGTTGGCGCGTTGAACGAGCGTGTCGCGCTGAATAGATCCACGGTTCAACCGGCGCGTGCTTCATCTCGCGTGTCACTGCTCTACAACCCGGGTTTGCAAAATTCGTGGTTCATCGTCACGGGAATGATCGGCATGTTGCTCGTGATGCTTGGCGCGCTCGTCGCTTCGGCATCGATGGTGAAAGAGAAGGAAGTCGGAACTGTAGAACAACTGTTGATGACGCCCGCGGGCAGTGCGGAGATCATTCTCGCGAAGATGGCGCCGATCTTCGTGTTGCTGTCGGCTGATATCGGCATCTCGGCGCTGGTTGGCAATCTGGTTTTTGGTGTTCCGGTTCGCGGCAGTTTGGCGTTGCTTTATGCGGCCGGAATGTTGTGTGTTCTTTCCGGCATCGGAATCGGAACGATCATCGCGACGTTCACGCGTTCGCAACAGCAGGCGCAGTTGATGAGTTTCTTCGTCAACCCGCCGTTGTCGATGCTTTCCGGCGCGACGACGCCGATCGAAGCGATGCCGGATTGGATGCAGCCGTTGACGAACCTGAATCCGGTGAAACACTTCGCGGTGCTCGCGCGTGGCGTGATGTTGAAAGGCGTCGGGTTGGACGTGCTGTATCCAAACTTTCTGGCGTTGTTGGTGTTTACGGTTTTGTTGGTTGGCATCAGCGCGTGGCGTTTCCGTAAACAGTTGAACTAATGGGCCACGGATAGGGTATAAAGTACGGCCTATGAACCGACGCGTAATATTGCTGATCATGTTTGCCGTCGTCTTGTGCGCGTGCGGCAGGGGCGACAAAGCTCGCCAGGAACTCGCGCGTTTGGAGGTTGAATACACCGAGGCCAGCTTCCTCGAGAACGCGCGTGAAGGTAACAGTGAGGCCGTGAAACTCTTTCTCGACGCGGGGATGAACACTGAAGTGAAGACCCGCGACGGGCAAACAGCCCTGATGATGGCAGCGCTGGGAAATAAAACCGACGTGGTTAAGTTGCTGCTTGAACATGGCGCTGATGTGAATGCGAAGAATAAGTTCAACGGCACTGCGTTGATGTCGGCGGCGTGGAAGGGGCACGGGGAAACCGTTGAACTCCTGCTGGCCGAAGGCCCCGACCTTTCCCTCAAAGACAACCGGGGAATGACGGCGTTAATGTTTGCGGCGTGGGAAAACCAGCCCGCGATTGTAAAAGCCTTATTAAATAAAGGTGCCGAGGTAAATGCCAGTGACAGCGCTGGTTGGACCGCACTGATGCGTGCATCGTTTAGAGGTCATATTGAACCCGCGCGTGCGTTGGTCGAGAAAGGCGCTGATGTTAATGCGCGTTCGGCCAACGGTGATGTGGCGTTGATCAGCGCCGCTGAAAACGGTCATGTCGAGACGGCCAAAATCTTGTTAGACCACGGCGCTGATTTGAACGCCCAGAACAACGAGAACAAGACTGCTTTGCAAAAGGCGATGGAAAAGGGCCATACGGAGATAGTTGAGCTGTTAAAGAGCAAAGGCGCTCGTTCGTAACCTGAGTCTGTGTCTCTGTGCCTCTGTGGTCAACGATGCTAGGAAAATTAACCACAGAGACTCAGAGACACAGAGAAGAGGACCACAGCAAGATTGTTATATGGATAGTTCTTGACAGCATGGCCCACTTCGTGAAGAATCACGCCCACGTTAATACCCTCGCATAGTGCTTGAGTGCCCTACTCGAGTCCTCCCGGCTTTTAGTCTGCACACGTCCCAGAAACCTGAGTAGAGGAATGTCGAACTCCCGACTCTCTCAATTGGTCTAACTCGGAACCAGGGCTACAAAGGGGCTTTTAACAAGCAGGAACAAAAGGGAACTCTCAACGCTGATCCTGGTTCTGCGCAGGACCCAGGGGAAGTGTATGCATTGGTCCAGGTAGGACTGGCTTGGACCACCAACGTGCAGGAAACCTCATGAGGAGGATCTATGAAGATCAAGGCATTGAAGCTATTGACGTTAGTTAGTCTGCTGATAGCTTGTGCGCTTCCGGTGCTCTTTCTAAGTGGCAAAGCTGCCTCTGAACCCGACCCATCACTTGCCGGCCTTGGCTTCGGGAGTCTGGAGACGTTTGATGCCAACTACAAAGCGTGGGAAGCTGAATATTTGAAGAATGGTGGAGACCAGAACCTGGTCCTGTCGATGGGCTGGTTCAAAGGTCTATCCACTGGCAACTCGTACGCGAATGGAACGGCGACATTCAATCTTGTTGACGGAAATGTCGCTGTCGCGATCAACGGTCTGGCGAAAGATGAAAGCTGGGACGTTTGGATGGTTGACAGTGCCCCCGGCCGCAGCATCGGTCTTGAGAACGACGACAACATGCTGCGCCTCGGTAGCTTGAAACACGAAGGTAAGACCGCCAGTCTTGTGGCCCAACTCGGCAAGGACGCGTTCACGACGTTCAACATGGACCTGATCATCGTGACGAAGGCGGGTAAGAGTCCGATTGAAGACCGAACATTGATCGGTACCACGTCGCTCTTCCATCGCGTCTATCGCAGCAAACAGCAGGGACAATATGGTGTTCTCGCTGATGCCGATCCGCTTCCCCCCGAACCCGACCAGCGCGGGTTGTTCCAGCGAGTAGTCGATGCGATCAGCCCGACTGCTGCGGCGCAGATTGGTCCAAATCCCAATCCGAGCACTCCGCTGCAACTCTCCATCAAGCGCGGGCGGGAAAGCTTCTTTAACCAAACCTTCAACGGCAACGGCCGCACTTGCGGAACGTGTCACCGCGAAGATGGAAACCTGACAATCGATGCGGAGTTCATCGAAGATCTTCCGCCAAACGATCCGCTGTTTGCCGCGGAGTTCATCCCGGCTCTCGCTAATAATTTCGAGAACCCGGTGTTGATGCGGAAGTTTGGTTTGATTCTCGAGAACCCGGATGGATTCGACAACCTGCCGAGCAAGTTTGTGATGCGTGGCGTGCCGCACACTTTGGCGTTGTTGCAGAACACGCTGACTCCGGTTGCCGCAGTTCCGGGTGCAACACCAAATCCGGACGGCAGTATTCCGTCGCAAGACGGCACGACGAAGCCGCCTAATGAAAGAACTGGCTGGGGCGGCGATGGTGCTCCGGGGACGGGAACTCTGCGAGAGTTCATCATCGGCGCGGTCGTGCAGCACTATCCGAAGACTTTGAACCGTCAGGCGCCCGGCGATTTTCGTCTACCGACAACTGGCGAGCTTGACGATCTCGAAGCGTTTCAGAAGTCTCTTGGCCGCAGAGCGGATCTCGATCTCGCCGCGATGCAGCCGAAGATCAGAAACGAAGTAGCGCGGCGCGGACTCGTGATCTTCAACAGTGGGGGATCGGTCGTGGGTCAGCCGAATGAAGGCGCGGGCAAGTGTTTCTTCTGTCACCTCAATGCGGGTGCCAGTGATTTCTTCTTCCCCGGCGCGAATGCCAACTTCAATACAAACGTCGAAGGACTGCCTTCACAACCGGCCGATCTTGTTCCCGGACAACTCAATCCGCAGGACGGTGGTTTTGGCCGGCTGGGTGTTTCTCCGACGGGCGGCTTCGGCACGGGTTTGTTCAATACGCCGGTGCTGGTTGAAGCGGCAGACACTGGTCCGTTTTTCCACAACAACTCGATTGAGACCATCGAAGGCGCGGTTGATTTTTATAACAGCACGGCCTTCAACACTTCTCCGGGCTTCGGAGCAGCGATTGGTGGTATCAGGCTTGAAGCCACGGAAGTGGTCGCGGTCGCTGCTTTCCTGCGCGTCATCAACGTGTTGGAAAACGAGCGGTCGGCGCGGGACTTGATCAATCGCATCAAGATCGCGACGAGCCAGTCGCAGGCTGAGGAATTGGCTATGCTGGCGATGTCTGAAATTGATGATGCGATTCAGGTGCTGGAGGGTGGCGGGTTACACCCGAAAGCTCAGAAGGATTTCAAGAAGGCCCGCAAGAATGCCAAACAAGCGGGTGAAGCAACAACCTCAGGCGGGCGAATCGCAGAGGCCAACATGGCTCTTGGTTTCCTGACGTCGGCCAAGGCTGACATCATCGACCCGTAAAACTGAAACCACGTTTAACTGCACGCAGGCGATGGGCGTACTTGGTCCATCGCCTGCGTTTTTTTGCGTGTAGACAGGATTTACAGAACCGACAAGATTGCCTGATGACATAAGGGACTCAGGTTTTTCCTTAGTTGACAGAAATCTCCTTGAGGTCTATTGTCCGCTCGAACTATCTAACCGGTGCGCATTCCTCCCATTCAGCGCTCCGAAACTCAAACAACTTAAAGAACTGCCGCCGACCTCGACGGCTACTCAACCAACTTTTCAACCTTAGAGGAGACAAAGATGAAGCGAATTTACTCACTTTACGCTGCTGCTTTGGCAGTGTCTTTGGCCGGAGCCGTCCTCTTGTTGACTCCGCCGAGAACCGTTTACGCCTGTACCGGCAGTGCTTCATGTGAACACGGTAACAGTATCAGTATTCCGCAAGGAGCTACGAGCTGCTCGTGCGAGGACAATGAGGGGTGTTCCTGGACCATCAGCGGAGTGAAATACAGTCAAAAGTGTGCCGTCAAGGGAAGCGACGAAGAACTCCTGATTCAGTAGGTAGGGGACTGAACGCGACTCAGGACGGTGCTGGATTCAGCACCATCCACTTCGTAATCCTCAAGGTACTTATAAAGGGTAAGTGATGAATGACTCTCGCGCACACGACTAAGCTCTGTCTCGGGCTGCTTGTGGCAGCTTCGGTGGTTGTAGCACAGACCAGCAATAAGTCTGCGACTACTTCTCGCAAAGCGAATATACAGGTTGAGCAGGACAAAGTAGCTGAGTCGAAGGCAAACGAGTTGCGCCAGAACCAGCTTCGCGTGCTGCGCGAACACGTTCTTGCTCGCATTCTTGAAAGTCTAAAGAAAATGGACGACGCGGGCTTGCGGATGTCGGCGCGTAACCAGGTGCTGACGTACCTCGCGAGTGAGAAGGCGCCATCTGAGGAAAAACAAGCGCTGACTACTCAAATAGCACTCGAAGGTTTAGCCGATCTTCGCGAACACGGGGAAGAGCTCACACCTTTCATGCTGAGTTATTTGTCTAGCAACCTGGGAAGCTGGATTCAAAAGTACAGCCCAAACCTAACTGAGGAGTTCGAGAAAACAGTCAAGGCCCAAAAGAATGTCGGCGCCTCTCAACGTATTCGTTCTCTGTTCCAGTTAGAAAACGGCGATGTCCTTGCGGCAAAACAGATCCGGCAAGAGTTGGACGAACAGACGACCCTGAACGGACTTAATTTTTGGCTGGAAGAGTTGATCAAACGTAAGTCTGGTGAGTTTGAGCCGTTGGCTTCATATATCGTCACACGCGCTGGAGAAGGACACATATCTTTTGAAACTCTCTTTTGGATAAGTGATATCTACCTGCGACCGCAAACGTCCGAAGCGTTGCGTAAGCGTTTTCTGATGGCAGTCGTTTTTCGCACTCAACCCGCAAACTTCGCGGTTGAGCCGGCGCCGCAGATGGCTTATGACTTGTTAACTAACATTCTGCCTTTCGTTCACCGTTCAACTCCCGAGTTATATGACCAGGCACTGAACCAGCATGTCGCGATGCGTGCCGGTCTTACCGAAAGACAAAGGGCCGGCGAGGCGCGCATTAAGCGGCTCAGAGAAAGCGCGAATCCGATTGAAGATCTGATTGCAGAAGCTGACGCTACGAAGTCTAAAACTGAACGTAATGAGTCGCTGCTCCAGGCCGCCCAACTCGCCTTGGAAAAGGCCAGATTCGATCTGTGCCTGGATACGCTCGACAAAGTGGACGTCAACGTCACAGGCGATCCGGAGCCGTGGCAACGTTCGATAGATCAAATCCTGAAAAATTTGGTGAGAACCGTTGTCGCCGGTAAGCGTGCCGAGTTAGCCGAAAGAGCCGCAAGCCGCATTGGTTCATCGCTAACAAGAGTTGAAGCGTTGAACCTCATAATGCGTTACCGGGTGAAGGAAAATGACAAAGCTGAAGCCCAAAGGCTCCTGACTGAGGCTTCGAAAGCGGCGGCCGCAAGCTCGGACGACGCACAGAAGGCGAAGGCGTTTTTCCTTCTGAGCCTCACGTGCGATCAAGTTGACCTTTCGAAGAAGGCTGAGCTGTTGCTTGCGGGAGTCAACGCCCTCAATAACATTGCCGCACCAGACGCTGGTGTGCGCGACAACACTATTTACCAGAACTACGTTCAGCGGCTTGATAATTCAGGCTATGAATTGACTAAAGGCTTCAGCGGACTGACGAAGCAGGATGAAAACAGTGCGCTTGCTCTAGTTGAACGACTACAGAAACGCGATTTGCGAACCTTCGCCTTGATCGGAATTCTCACGGGCCTGGACCAGCTTCAAAATGACTGAAAGCCGAATCTCCCTTCAAAAGACGTGGCTGCCTATTGGTCTGATCCTGCTCCTGGGCATCGTCAACGTGTTACTCATCAAGCAAAACCTCGCCTTGCGCCACCAACTTGCCGCGGGTGCAAGAACACTCGACTTAACCACCAATGTTCTAAAGCCCGGAGACGTGGTGGCGGCAGTTACAGCTACTGATTTGGACGGGCAGCCTTATCAACTGGACTACAAAAAAGATGGCCGCCATCGTCTCCTTCTTTTCTTCTCGCCGAATTGCCCATATTGCGAACAGCAGTCACCGCTCTGGCGTGATTTGCTGAATCAGGTCGACGAAGATCGATTCAACGTCGTAGGAGTTGTTAGTGACAGAGAAGATCGGCAATCAGTGGCCGCACACGCTGAGGTAGCGGGCTACTTCAAGACCAGGACGCCTTTGCCGGTCGTCTTCTTCGATAACGAATCGCTCGGGAGTTACAAGCTGACCGCAACACCCACAACGCTGCTCATAGATGAAGACGGAAAGGTCGAACATGCGTGGGTTGGTAAGTGGGACGAGAGCAGGGTTATGGAAGTTGCTGCCGCATTGAAACAAGAGAACTGACCGCATCGAGCAAGGGAACGATCGTGTTCCGCCCCGAGTTTAACCTTCCGGAAGATGGTTTCTAGACCATTCCTGCCCCCAATCAACACTTTCTTCTGACCATTGCTGAGGGAATCTAGCACCGATTTTCGCGTTATTACGTCAAGCAGGAAAATTGCCCAGAGGATTCTGGCCCAGGCTTCGTGATTGTTGTAAGTCTGAAGTAACAGTTTCCTGCTGCTGTTAACAAGATACGAAGCCTGTCCAGGACCTTATTCTCAGTTCAAGGTTTGGGCTTAAACTCAGCGGCAATCCCTTAAGCACAGATCTGAACAAACACTCACCATTAAAGCCGGCGCGGCCGGCAGGAGGTTTTGTATGTCTACTCAACCAAACGAGTCCCCATCCCCAAACAGCCCTAGTTCAAGGAGCAATGGCTTGTCAGAAGAAAATCAACCCAATTACCCACCTCAAGGAGGAGGAAAATACGTCCTGGACGATTTCAGTCAGTCAAAAATCAACCACGGACAACAAGAAATCAACTACTACATCAGCGATACCGACGAGAAGATCCTCGTGGCTCTGCGGCTATTGCGTGGCGTGGTTGCGAAACTAGCTAATCCCGGTCATATCGACCTGAAGGACTTGGACGAGGCAATAGACGCAGTCTCCAAAGCGACCGAGAAAATTGCTGGTCCATTTCCACCGGGCTGTCTTCCACCGAAGCCTTTTCGTATTGATTAGGTTGATGCGATGAGCGATGGATCTGCGCAAACCTGCGGCCGCAGCAGAACGTGTAGTCAACAGTCTTACCGTTCGCTGATCATTGTCACGTTACTGTTGGTGGTTCCGCGTTGACAAGCTATCCGCTTGTAATCGGGTGACCAGGCGTATGCGTAGATCCGATCGCTATTGAAATTCGTGAGTTGTTTCCTCTCTCCCGTATCGAGATTGTAACTCCAGATGTTCGAGTAACCATTTTCATTCCTGATGTAACTCAGCTCTCGATTTGAGAGCCATTGAGGGCGTTGCCACTCCTGAACCGGAACCGTAAAGCGCCACAACGGTTCGCCACCCCGAGTGGAATAGACGGCCACATCATCAGTGTTGGAGTCGCGGTTATAACGAACCGCGATGAGTTGACTATCGGGTGAAAATACCGGCATCCGATATCTGTCTCCCACCTTTATTGGTTCGCCGCCGTTCATCGGGCTCTTCCAAAAACTAACCAGATTATCGGCGACATTATCGTAGACAACCCACTGACCATCGGGCGAGCAGGAAGGATAGTAATTGCCGTCGCTAAAGGTCAGTTGCTTTTGTTCGCTGCCGTCTTCAACACTCATCTGCCAGATATTGAAACCGCCGTTAAGGTTGGACGCAAAGACAATGTAACGGGCATCGGCGCAGGGCGACGGCAGATAGTTGTCTCCTTTGCTCGTTAGTTGGACTTTATTAGAACCATCGGGGTCGACGCGGGAGATATTCAGTCTGTCCGGCGTCAGCGAGGAGAAGAGTATTTTCCCCGTGCTGGTCCAACTGAGGCCATACTTCGCACCGGTTCCCAGAGCGACCTGGACCGACTTCTGAGGGTCATCAATGTTTGTAACCGATATCTGCCACGAGTGATTTGATTGTACGGTTACGATCTTGCCGCCAGCTATGCTGACTCCTTCATAATGCAATGGATTGTCAGTTATTTTCTGCGTCGTTCCATCGGAAGAGTTGACACGCCATAACTGGTGCGGCGCCCCGTCACGTTCCCGAACATTGATTACAACACTGGTCGGGTTTTCCCAAGCCACTTGAAAGATGTTGAGCCACGTTTCTTGGGTGAGGGGTTGCTCCCGACCGTCCTTCACATGAAAGCCAATGAGATTCATGTGATAGCCCTTGTCCCAATAACCGGCCCCACACACAACCATATTGCCGTCAGGCGACCAGGATGGGCCATCAGTTGAAAGTCTCTGGCCCTCTTCGTCTCTCTTGCCGAGCACTTGCTCGTTTGCGCCGTCTTGATCTGCCAGCATTAACAAGAATTCACCCTTTGCGGTGTTTTGACGGACGAAAGCAAAGCGATCGCCTTGTGGAGAGAAGGTAATAGGACTATCAACGCCGGTCGTCACCTTTGTTGGAATAGAGCCCGGAGGCCATGAGAGTCGATAGAGAATGCCGGGGCCATTCTGCTCTTTGCGCGTGAAGTATATAAAGTTGCTATCGGGCGAGAACGTGACACCCACATATTCCACGTCGGCTGGAGGAACAGCGGGGATGGAGGCGAAAGTCTCGGTGTTGGTAATGACTAATTGTTGCGTTCCTTTTTGTTCTTCAACATGGGCTACCAATTTAAGATCGGGAGAAATTGCCGCTTTTTTAGATGTTCCTTCGTTTGTCAGCGCGACGGTTTTTGGCGTGGAGACAGTTGCCCTTGTTTCCTGGACCGTGTTGACTGAGGTTCCTGGTTGGTTAACCCAACGCACTGCGCTCGGAACGAAAAGTACCAGGAAAATCACGCTGCTGATGCCGGCGAAAAGCGCCGCGGTTTTGTGAGTTCTAATCTCACCAAACAGGGAATCGGCAGTTAAGATCGCTTGCGACTTGAATCGAGTAAATATCGTCGAACCAAACGGCGCTTTTCTGTCGTGTTTGGGGATTACCGGTGTATACACGATCGGCGACGACTTCAGGTTCGCGGCAGAAGTTGAGTCACCTTCATTGCGCTCCAGCTCGCGCTTAAGACTGCTCAGGTCAGAAACGAGCTTGGCTATCGTTTGATATCTTTTGTCGCAGTCCTTTTCCAGCGCCTTGTTTACAATCTTGCGATAACGGATTGGTACTGCTTCAGGAAACGTGAGTTGGGCCGGCTCTGCTTTGAGAATCAACGCGACTGAATCGTTACGCGATCGGGCCTCGAAAGGTGTTGAGCCGGTCAGCATCTCGTAAAGCACAACGCCAAGACTCCACACGTCGGTCTGTTCATCTACCGGCACTTCGCGCAGTTGTTCGGGCGACATGTACTTAACCGTACCCATCAACATGCGGGGTTCGGTTCGGATTATTGTTTGCGCTTCACTTGTCGGGAGTTGTTCCTGCAGTCCTTCAGTTAATTTTGCGAGACCGAAGTCGACGACCTTCACATAGCCGTCGGGTCGCAACATGATGTTTTCAGGTTTAATGTCGCGATGAACGATGCCGACGGTGTGTGCGCTGGCGAGTGCGGTGCCGACCTGACTGGCGATTTGTAAGGCTTCGAGAGGTTTGAGTGGACCATGAGCCAGGTGATCGCGAAGTGTCGCCCCCTGGATGTACTCCATCGCGATGAAATGGCGGCCCTTGTCCGTGATTCCGATTTCATGGATAACGCATACGTTTGGATGGTTGAGTGCGGAGGCGGCGCGGGCTTCCTGTTCGAACCGAAGGACACGTTGAGTGTCGGTGGCGAATTCCTGCGAGATCAGTTTCAGCGCGATGTTGCGGCCTAACTGTGCGTCGCGCGCGAGGTAGATCTGGCCCATTCCACCTGCGCCCAGCGAGCAAAGTATTTCGTAACGCCCTACTCTTTCTCCGGCTGCGAATTCTGCTGCCTCATCTGCGAGCATGCCGGCAGCAAATTCAAATGCCGGAGAAGTTAAAAAGTTTTCGTTGCCGGCGTCAGCGTTGAGTAATGCTTCAACGTCTTCCTGGAGCGACGTATCACCGCCACAAACTTCACTAACAAAATCTGGGCGCTCGGCAAGAGGGCGTTCCTGAGCGGAGTGAAATATTTCTTTTATCTGTTGCCATCTATCATGGGTGATCATGTCGATTCTTGAGGTTGTAGTTGCATGGTCGATGACTATAACGCGAGATCTGTCGCCTAAGTCCCTCAAGAAGGACTCGCCGGTTTTGTTAGCTCTAATTTTAGAAATGCCTTGGCAAGTTTCCACTCACGTTCGACGGTTGCGTGGGAGGTGCCCATTGCTTCCGCAGTTTGTTCGATTGTGAGTCCGGCAAAAAACCGCAATTCCACCAGTCGTGCTTGATCCGGATCGAGCTGTTCGAGTTTGTTCAAAGCTTCGTGCAGTGCGAGGAGATCGGTATCAGGCTGTGCGCCAAAATCAGCGACGTTTTTGAGCGACACGCAGAAAAGATTTCCACCGCGCTTGGAAGCGTGATGGGCTCGCGCATAATCGACGAGAATGCGTCGCATCAGTTCAGCGGCGACGCCAAGAAACTGTGCCCTGTTTCGCCAACTCATACTGTGCTGCTCGGAAAACTTTAGAAAAAGTTCATTTACCAGGGCGGAGGGTTGTAAAGTGTGCTCCCGGCGCTCGCGCCGCAGGTAAGAAGCCGCCAGCCGGTGGAGTTCGTGATAAAGATGCGACATCAGCTCGTCGCGGGCCTGTGCCTCACCATTGCTCCACCTTTCAAGCAATTGCTGTGTGATGCCGTCGGACGAACGCGTCGCCATTCGCTTATCTCTTTCTGCCTGGCGAAACCATATGAGTGCGTGAGTGGGCAATTGCAAGGTGCCCGGATGGCGATGATTTTAACACTTTGGAAAATAAACTGAGGGAATATTCCGGCGGATTACGCGATTAAGAAAACAAGCTGTGAAACGCTTCTTCCCCGAAGCAAAAGCGACTTCTTTGAATGTCCCTCACCCCCCGCCCCCACTGGACGAAGCGGCAGAGCCTCGCAAAGTTTTTACTCGCAGCCGCTTCGTACCCTTTGGGGTGTGACAATCAAACAACTGTCTGTAACAAAGCCGTTGGTCTTTAGCCAGGTGTTTTAAGGTCTCGCCTGGAGGTCGAAACCTTGAGAATCCTGACAATCGCGCTGCTGCTGTGTCTTACGAGTGTCCAACTGTTGGCCCAAAATACCCCAGGCGGTGCGGTCGAACTGATAACCACGCTTTCAGGGCACACGAAGAGTATTGAGCACATTGAATTTAGCTCGAGTGGTGAGGTCGTCGCGACCAGCAGTAGAGATCGAACTGTTCGAGTCTGGAATGTCGTCAGTGGTGAGTGTTTGGCGACGATAGTCGGCGACGGGGCGGATCTGTCGAAGTTGAACTGGAGTGACGATGGCCGCAGGCTGGCACTAACTTACCGCAGCGAGAAGACGTGGGAAGTCGTCGTGTGGGAGGTACCTGCTAACCGGCCGCCGATCGTGGGTAAACGATTTCCGGGCGCTTACTTTTATGAGTGGGGTCCCGACAATCGTTCATTTGTGGCCCTGAACGGAGAAGTGAAGCTAAACATTTGGGACGCGGTTTCAGGCCAACTAACTCAAACGGTAAATCCCGAACCCTCAACGTATATCGTTGCTTTCGTTGCGGAAGGGCAGAAAATTCTCACAGCCTCGGACTATGGTCCAGTGCAACTATGGGACGTCGCGACCGGTAAACTTGTCCGTAGTTATCCGTCCGACGAGTGTATGAATAGTGGTAACTATCCGAACCTGCTGCGGCCCGTCTTGAGTCCTGACAAGCGAGTGTTGCTCCGCGGCGCCGTTAAAAACGATTCCGTGAAGAAAAGTCCTTACACCTACTTAACTATGCGAAAGATCGATGATGGCGAAGAGTTGTTGACCTTTCAGATGCCCGAAGGTGTTCAGCAAATTTTTTGGACTCCCGACGGCAAGACGCTCGCGATTGTTGGTCTGGAGTTTGGTCCGCGTCTGATCGACACGGCCACCGGCCGCGAAATCGCCCGCTTACCGTTCGAGAACTGTTGGCCGTGGACGCTGTTTGGGAGCGACGGCTGTGAGCCACTGAGTTTCAGCGCCGACGGCGCGGTCGTATTGAAAGCGAAAGAACCGATCAAGCTATGGGACACGACGACTGTAACCCTTCTCGCGGAACTGAAAGATACTCATCTACCAGCGGTGTTTAGTCCCACTGACAGTCGACTCCTGGCGACGAGAAGCAAGAACAAGAAGAGTCTCTTATTGTGGCGCTTGCGGAGGTGAATTCAACATCCCACTCGGGGGTGGTGGCGTTCCCTTTCTGACCCACTCATCGCCGGCAATGAATAAGGCTCGCGCGAGTGGTAACCAGTTAATCGGCGTGGTGCCTGCGATGGAAGTGTGTGGTCCACCAGCTATGGCGTAATAGCGGTATTGCGAAAACTCAGAGTCGGGAAGCCGGTACTCATCGAAGTCCGCGTCGATGTTGATGACGATGATCGGATTTTCGCCGTTGAACTTGACGTGCTCAGTGTGACCCGCCGTGCAGATATAAGTGAGATCAAAAACCTCGTGACCGAATGGCTCGTAGACGCTCCGAACGGTGTTGCCCGAGTCGGAGAATCCCACGGCATAGATTCGGTTGACCTGGCCCGCAAAGAACGAAGTCTTCTGCTTCAGAACCAACGCGAACTCTCGCAGGATGCCGGTGTCGGTCGCTTCTTTCGCTTCTTTCGCGGCATTGCCAAAGCCGACGGAAGCGTGGCCGAACCCGTTCGCGAATAGAAACTCTGATCCAAAGAAAAAGTCTGGCCCAACTGGACCACCTGAAAAGTGCGGCGGCTCGAAGACGCAGATCTGATTTCCTTCTTCCGGATTGGAAGGCAAGGTGATCTCGTAGGGCACGTCGAAAGGGCCGCTCTCAGTTTGTCCGATGAAACGCCCTCGGTGCCGTACATAGGCGATCTTATTAAACGTGCCGATGCTTTCGCTGGCGGTGGGCGTTTCGATTGAACTGCGTGTTATCTCTTGCGCGTTTACTTCGAGGACAAGAAATAGAAGGCTGATGGTGAGTGCGAGGGCTGAGTGTTTACGCATGGGGCAATAGTCTCCTTATCAGAATGGCCGCTTTCTAGTGGAAGCGACAAAACAAGGAGAAAGCGGCCAAGCTGATCTGCGAAACTTTCCTGACCCATCCTGCCTCGAGCATCGAACAAAGGCCGCTGGAATTAGTCCAGCGGCCTTTGATCAGCGGACTAGCGTTATTCCCCGGTCGTTCCACCGTCGTCATCACCACCGTCGGTATCGCCACCATCGTCGTCATCGGTTTCCACGTTGTGGCTGGACATTGCAATCAGAGCCACGACGACACAAAACGCGATTCCCGGTCCGCCTCCAAACAGGCAGGCG
>DATEHX010000256.1:0-5208 GCA_035279345.1 Pyrinomonadaceae bacterium
ACACAAACATCTGCTCGTCCGGCAGTCGCGAAGGTTATCAACTGTGGATGGGTCTCGATCGGCCCAGCCCCGATCATGCAAACGCAAAAGTTATCCTCCTGATCAGCGCGCATCTCGAGTCGGGCCATTACTTCAATCCGCACGCACAACGTGTGATCGACGGGAAGGCGAATGGGGCGAAGCTCATAGTGTTTGACACACGTCTCTCAAACACGGCCACGCACGCTGATTATTGGGTGTCGCCGTATCCGGGTTCTGAAGCAGCAATCCTTCTGGCGATCGCGAATTATTTGATCCAGAACGATCTCTACAACAGAGAATTCGTGGAGCGCTGGTGGAATTGGCGGGAGTTTCTCGATGCAGAGGGAGGAGCCACGGATTTTGCGGATTTTGAAAAACGATTGAAACGGATCTATCAGGAGTATACGTTTGAGTTTGCGGCGAGCGAGTCGGGTGTCGATGCGAAAGTGATCGAAGAGATCGCGAAGATTGTGGCGACGGCGGGTACAAGATTCTCGAGTCACAATTGGCGCAGTGTTGCGTCGGGTGTTAGTGGTGGTTGGTCGGTGGCGCGCTGTCTGTTCATGTTGAATGCGCTGCTCGGCGCGATCGCAACTGAAGGCGGTGTCTATCCGAACGCGTGGAACAAGTTTGTGCCGCGGCCGATCTACACGCCGCCACATCCGAAGATGTGGAACGAGACGACGTGGCCGCGTGAGTATCCGTTGTCGATGAATGAGATGTCGTTTCTGCTGCCGCACTTCCTAAAAGACCGTCGCGCGAAACTCGATGTCTACTTTACGCGCGTGTACAACCCGGTATGGACCAACCCGGATGGGTTTTCGTGGATAGAGATGCTCACTGATCCGGATCTGGTCGGTTGTTACATCGCACTTACGCCCACTTGGAACGAAACGGCTTACTACGCGGACTATGTTTTACCGATGGGCGTCGGATCGGAACGACACGATCTCCATTCATACGAAACGCACGATTCGCAATGGCTCGGCTTCCGCCAGCCGGTAATGAAGGCGATGCGGCAACGCGATGGTGAAACAGTCGACGACACGCGCAAAGTAAATCCCGGCGAGGTTTGGGAAGAAAACGAGTTCTGGCTCGAATTGACGTGGCGTATCGATCCTGACGGCAGTCTCGGTATTCGACAATACGCGGAGTCGAAAAAGAATCCTGGCACACGGCTCGGCATCGATGAATATTACGAATGGATCTTCGAAAATTCTGTTCCTGGTTTGCCTGAACGTGCCGCCGCGGAAAATCTGACGCCACTCGAATTCATGCGTCGCTATGGCGCGTTTGAAGTCAAAGACAAGATTGGTCGCGTTTACGAAGAAACAGTTCCGGCGGAAGAGTTAGACGATCTGCGTGAAGATGGTTTCGGGAGAATCTATACACGCGCAGCCAAACCCGCAGGGCCAAACATCGTCCCGTTACCCCTTCCCGATGGTGACGAGGATGGACGTCGTCTCGCCGGCGTCAACGTCGATGGAACAGTCAAGCGCGGCTTCCCGACACCGAGCGGGCGGCTGGAGTTTTACTCTTCAACGTTGCGCAACTGGGGTTGGCCCGAACTTTCGATTCCAACCTATTTCAAGAGTCACGTTCACAAAGACAATCTCGAAGAAGGACAGACGATCCTGATCTCGACGTTTCGTCTCGCAGTACAGATTCACACGCGCAGCGCGAACGCAAAGTGGCTCGACGAGATCGCGCACACGAATCCGCTCTGGATTCACCCTTCACACGCGGCGAAGATCAACGTGCGCACCGGCGATCTCGTGCGTGTTGAAACTGAAATTGGTTACTACGTTGTGCCGGCATGGGTGACGGAAGGAATTCGCCCCGGCATCGTCGCTTGTAGTCATCACATGGGTCGTTGGAAACTGACCGACGAAGGTCAACGACAACTGATGGCGACGGTGAAGTTGGACCAGCAGGGAACCGAATGGTCGCTGAAGCGCGAGAAAGGCATTGAGCCGTATGAGTCCGCCGATCCGGATACGCTACGCATCTGGTGGAAGGACGCCGGCGTTCATCAAAACATGACTTTTCCGGTGCATCCGGATCCGATTTCGGGAATGCATTGCTGGCATCAGGCTGTACGCGTGCGCGCGGCTGAGCCGGACGATCGGCCTGGAGACATTTTTGTCGACACTAAGAAATCACGCGAGGTTTACAAGAAGTGGCTGGCGATGACGCGCCCTGCCGATCAGTTTTCGCCAGACGGCACGCGCCGGCCCTATTGGATGCTTCGCCCGTTGAAACCCGCAAGAGAGTTCTATAATCTGCCCGAATAGATCTTTGGTTTTTGTACTTAGTGCTTTGTACCTGGTGCCTCTTGAACAAAGTACAAAGCACCAAGCTCAAAGGACAATTGAATGTTCTTCAAACAGTTCTACCTGGCCTGTTTGGCCCATGCTTCGTACCTGATCGGTTCGGATGGCGAAGCTGTGGTTGTCGATCCGCAACGCGACGTCGATGAATATCTGGAGGAAGCGGCGGCACACGATTTACAAATCAAGTATGTAATCGAAACGCATCTGCACGCGGATTTTGTCAGCGGGCACCATGAAATCGCCGCGCGCACAGGCGCACGGATCATCTTCGGTGAAAAAGCCGGCGTTGAGTTTGAGCATCAAGCTGTGCGTGATGGTGAAGAGCTGAAGATGGGCAAGGTTGTGCTGCGATTTATCGAGACGCCGGGCCACACACCAGAAGGAATCTGCGTACTCGTCACCGATACCGAATCTCCGGACCAACCGCAGAAACTCCTAACGGGCGACACACTCTTCATCGGCGACGTCGGCCGCCCGGATCTAGCCGGTGGAAAAGGCTACACGCCGCAAATGATGGCTGAAATGATGTACGACAGCCTTCACGGCAAACTGCTCAAGTTGCCGGACGAAGTCGAAGTCTATCCTGCTCACGGTGCGGGCTCGATGTGCGGACGCAACATGTCGAAAGAAACGTCGTCGACAATTGGCGAGCAGCGCAATTTCAATTACGCGCTGAAGCCGATGAGTAAAGAAGATTTTGTGACGATGATGACGGCGGATCTTCCCGAAGCTCCGAGCTATTTTCCGAAAGACGCAGAGATCAATCGATCGGGCGCGCGCGAACTTTCCGAGTTACAACCACCGCAAGCGTTAACACCACAACAAGCTCAGGAACAGGCTGACGTTCTGCTCGACGTTCGGTCCGCGGCCGACTTCGGCGCCGGACACGTTCCGGGTTCAGTGAACATCGGACTCGGCGGACAGTTTGCAATGTGGGCTGGCAGCTTGATCCCGTTGAACGCCGCGATCGTAATCATTGCGGATACCGGCACCCAGGTTGATGAGAGCGTTGTGCGGCTGGCTCGCGTCGGAATCGAGAACGTGAAAGGTTATCTGGAAGGCGGCGTTCAGAGTTGGCGCGAGGCTGGATTGCCTGTCGAAACGATCCCGCAGTTGAGTGTTGCCGAGTTGAAAGAACAAATGGCAAACGATGAACTGCAAATCGTGGATGTGCGGCGTCCGGGTGAATACGTGAATGGTCACGTGCCGCGCGCGCTCAATGCTCCCCTCGCGAGTCTCGACAAGAGTCTTGGTCCGTTACCACTTCAGAAAAACAAGCCGACAGCGGTCATTTGCGCCGGTGGGTATCGCTCGAGCGCGGCGGCGAGTTTGCTCCAGAAACAAGGGTTTTCAAATCTCCTCAATGTATCCGGCGGGACGGGCGCGTGGGTCAACGCCGGGTATCCCGTGGAACAATAGATCAAAGATTTACAGGATTTACAGGATGCTTCGAGAACAAATCTATCTTGTAAATCCTGTACAATCCTGTAAATCTTTATGAAGCTACTCATCGCAATAGGCATCATTGTGGTTGCCACGATTCACGGCTACGGCGCGGCGTGGCTCGCCATCTGGATGCTCTTTCACCCGTATCAATCAGTAAAACTTCTCGGCGTCACGATCTGGCCGCAGGGAATGATTCCCCGGCATCGCGAGAAGCTGGCCCAGTCGATCGGCAACGCGGTGGGCAACGAGCTCGTTTCACAACAAACCGTTTTCGACGCGTTGTTTGAGACCAGTTTCTTTCAAGACAAAGTTCAGGACTTCGTCGGCGCTTATACAAACGACTTGCTCGCGCGCGTGTATCCATCGTTCATCGACGCGTTGCCGTCGCAGGCACGCGCGCCGATTCTCGACACAGTTTCCGCGCTTCAGTACCGGCTCGCCGAGTACATCGCCGAAATGTTGCGGAGCGAGGAAACGGCCGGCGCGATTGAGAACTTCGTCGATAAGCAAGTCGACGAGTTACTCGAACGCCGTGTCGGCGACATGGTCAAAGACGAATCAGTCGACCGGGTGCTCAACTTCGTCGAGGAGCGGTTGCAGCGACTGCTCACGACCGATGGTTTTGAAACGAAGGTACACGAGTTTGTCGCGGGACGTTTGGACGATCTCGCGCGCAGCAGTGCGACGCTCGCCGAAACATTCACGCCCGATACGATCGCGTTCATCAAGGATCGTATCGACGAGCAGGTGCCGCCAATCGTTCATCACCTCGCCGACATCGCGACCAGCCAGTCAACTCGCAAACAGATCGGCAGCTTGATCAAACTCGAAGTCGACCAGTATTACGAGCAACTCTCGCTCTTCAAAAAGATTTTTATTTCGCGTGAACGCATTCATCGCGAAGTCGACGAGCTGGTGAACAAGACCCTCCCGAAACGCATCGAGGAGTACCTGCGTGGCGAGGCCTTCGAACAGGAAGCCGAAACGTTTCTAAACGCAACGATCGACAACGTGATGGCGCGCCCGCTTGACGAGCTGATCGGACAGTTTGACGCGATCAGGTTCGACGATCTGAAGTCGCAGATCAGCAACCGGCTGATCGAGATTCTTCGCAGTGAAGCATTGTCGACTTCGGTGTCGATGCAGGTGACTGATGCGTTCGATCGTCTGCGCCCGCAGAAACTCGGCGAGGTGATGCAACAACTCGACTCCAACTCGACCGCACAGGCCAAAAACTTTCTCACGAAGAGTTTGCTGAGCCTGCTTTCGCGCGACGACACCGCGCGCACTGTCAACGCGATCCTGAGCGCGCAGATTGAGCGTCTGTTGATACAGCCGATCGGGCGGCTCGGCGATCACGTTTCGCGTAACGCAATGGAGCGCGCCAGCTCGGCCCTCGTCGAGCGCA
>DATEHX010000257.1:0-21665 GCA_035279345.1 Pyrinomonadaceae bacterium
CCTCGTATGGCCTTTGGCCCATGATCTTTGGGGGCTTAGCCCGAACCAGGGGCCAAGCCCACTGCCTCACCACCCAACCGGCGGGGCGGAGCCCCGCCTCACATCCGGCGGCGAAGCCGTTAAGCACTTTTCGGGCAAAGCCGCTTGAACTCAGAACGAAGACTCAGAATTAAAAATGGGTGGCTCAGGCGATCAGTGAGCCACCCGGAAATGCTGTTGAGTGTTATCGTCGTCGTCGGCGCGTGTTGTTCGCGCGCAGACGGCGGACTTCACGTTTCAGTTCCTGGATCTGCTGTTGTTGTTCCTTGATGGCGTTGAGCATCGTCCAGATGATCGGATCGTTGTTGACCATCAGGTATCCCTGAGAATTCGCTGTTACTGCCTCGGGAATTACCTGCTGCACGTTCTGCGCGGCGAGACCGATGTGTTCGCCGTTCGGTGTGATTCCGACAGGGTTGTTTGGTTTGTACTGGTAGCGCAGCGGCTGCAATCGCATCACCGCATTCAAACCGCTCTTGAATGGTCCGGAGATGTTCTTCAGTCTGGCATCCGAGAACGACTGCCATGATCCACCACCGACTTTGCTCGCATCACCGTTAACCGAAAACAACTGATCCGGCGTGGCTGTGCCGATGCCTACGCGGCCGTTCGACAGGATCTTCATGCGTTCAGTGCCGATGTCAGTCGTGGTTGTAGCGGCTGTGTTGAAGGAAACCGAAGTTGCCGCTGACTGGCCGAAAGCACCACCACCTATCACGACGATGTTTTCCGTGCTGGTCGTGGCTCCTACTAACAAGCTCACATTCGTATTGGTACTCGTGAATGGTGGCATTGCCAGGCGGCTGAGTTTGGTCGTGCCGGTGGTTCTGGTGGTGGCCCCACTTTCAGATCCCACCAGGACGATGTTTCCGGAAACGTCCAGCGTGGTCGACGGGCTTGAATTATTGATGCCGACGTTGCCACTCGCCGCGATGTCGATCGAGCTCGTCGGCGCGCCGGGACGGATGCGGAACGAAAGCCGCGAACCGCCGGTCAAGTCGCGCACGAAGAAGTTAGCTTCGTTAGCGCCGATGTCCCACGTTTGTGCGCTGAAGCCGCCCGAGTTGTTTTGTTCGAGACGGATCGCCGGTGTGTCGCTGGTGTTTGCGTGTATATCCAAGCCCGGCGTTGCCGTTCGCAAACCGACTTTGCCGTTGCTCGCGACGCGAAGGGAATTGCCAGGCGCACCAGCGTCGACAGCCATGACGATCGTGCCGGTCTCTCCATTTCCGGTTGCTCCCTGATCGACGATGCCGAAGAAACTCGAGCCACCGCTGGCCTGATCATTCGCTCGCAGTTGCCAGTTGTTGGTCGCAAAACCGGCCGACACGCTGGTGTCGTCGAACTGAATGCGCACGTTGTTTTCCTTCACACGGATCGTGTCCGTACCGAAGTTCTCGTTATTAACGCAATCGAAACCGGAACAGATGCTGCCTTGCACGATCAGGTCGTCAGGAATGACCTGGTCGAAAACCATGAATCGTGGATGGTGCCGTACGATCTTGAAGTTGGTTTTGCCGGTAGAAGGAGCCGGTGCGGGCGCCGCCGGTTGGGCCGGTTGATCCACTGCCGCGCGACCGGGCCGCGCGCCTTCGCTAGCGGCGCCTGCGACGATGATTACGCCGTTCACAACGCTAAAACTTCCGGATTGAACCTGCGCTCGCGACGGCAACATGCCGCGCTTTTTGAAATCTCGTTGGACTGCGTCGGCGTTTCCTTTATCGCGCGCGACTTTGAGTTTGTCTTTGACTTCCTTGGCGATGATCGGAGTCACGCGTATTTCGTAAACATACTGTCCGTCGGGAAGCCGTTCGCCATTGGCATCAATCAGCCGAAACTCCGGCGAATTTCCGGCGCTAAACTCTTTACTAATAACCTGGCCATCGGGGGTTGAAACTGTCAGCGTTACTGCCGCGTGTGGACCAGCGACATCCCACCTGACGCTGGAACCCATACCCGTGACGGCCGCAAATTGACTGCGCTCGTCGGATTGGGCCCACGCCGCTGAGCAACAGGTGATAACAAGTACAACGCAGAGTATTGAGGGTAGGTGTTTTCGATTGTTCATTACAAAACCTTCCTGTGTCGGCGTGTTGCGCCGAAGTGAAAGAGTGGGTAAGGGTCTCCCTGAATGTCTACGGGGACAGAGAGTGCCTTAAAGGAAGCGAGGTGAAACTAAGTACAATCCCCTATAAACAACCTGCCGCCCACGTGTCAAGATATTCTTTCTAAAATGGTTGAATAGCTGAGGTAAGTAGCGCATACTCAGGAGCAAATCTTGATTCTGGTTAGCGGAGGCGGGCCATGAAGCTAATCTTCGTTTTGCCGATTCTCTTGAGTCTCCTGATTCCTTACCAGCTCCCCAGCTCGAATGAGGATTCGCCTTTGACAGTGGTCAACTTCAAATGGTCGAAATCGCGACGCGCGATAGAGACGCCGCCAGTGCAAGGCAACGCACCGGCGCAGGCGATGATTCCTCAAAACAGAAACTTCGCCCGCAACGCGCGCATAAACGATCCGGCAGGCGTGAGAGATCCAAACGCCGACACCCTCGACGGACGCAGCGCGGCAATGGAAAAAAGCGTGGCCGAATCGCGAGCCGCCAAACCGAAGTCCACCGACGGCTTTGCTTACAGAATCAAAGTTCAGAACCCCGGCACAAAAGCAGTAGAAATCGTTTTTTGGGAATACCAGTTTCACGATCCGGCTGATCCGGAGTTGGTCGCGCGTAGACAATTCTTGTGCGGCGTCAACATCGGCGCCGACAAGAAAGCTGATCTCGAAGGTTTCAGTTTGTCTGGTCCCGGAGTCGTGAACGTCAACACGCTGGCGAACAAAACAGAGAATCCGTTCCAGGAAAAGATTTTGATCAATCGGGTCGAGTATGCGGACGGATCGATCTGGCAGAGAAAAGGCTGGAACATGGCCGAAGTCAAGACGAGCTACGATCGCGTGTTGCGTGAACCATGGACACCCGGCATGTGCAAGGGTTTGTAACCTGAACTAATGGAATCGCTGGAAGCCGTCAAACCTAAACTCCTCATCATCGATGATGAAGAGCAAATCAGGCATTTGCTGATGGATCTGCTCAGCAGTCTTTATGACTGTTGCACTGCGAGCTCCGCCGAAGAAGCGCTCGCCGCGCTTTCAGAGCGAACGTTTGACCTGGTGATCAGCGACATCGATATGGGCCGCATGAGCGGGCTCGAGTTGGTGCCGCGCGTTCATTCACTGTCGCCCGATACGGTCGTCGTGATGATCAGTGGCAATCAGGACATCGAGTTTGCGATTCAGGCGCTGCGTGTCGGCGCGTTTGATTACATCACGAAGCCGATCGATCTGCGGCACGTCGAGGCGTCAGTTGAACGCGCGCTGAAACACAGCGAGCTGTTGAAAGAGAAGCGCCGTTACAAGGAACAACTCGAAGAGCTGCTGCAACAACGCACCGCGGAAGTCGATTGGCTTGCTTACTACGACACTGTTACGCAATTGCCCAATCGCGCGCTCTTCGAAGATCGTCTCACGCAGGCTTGTTCAGTCGCCAAATCCTCGGGCCAATCGCTGGGCGTGCTGTTTATCTCACTCGATCAGTTCAAGAAGGTTAACGACTCGTTGGGACACGCACCGGGCGACAGTCTGCTGCGCGAGTTTGCGGAACGCTTGAAGAGTTGCATCAGCAAGTCAGACACGGTGGCGCGCTTTGGTAATGATGAGTTTGCGTTGCTCCAGACGCAGATCGACGGCACGAATGATGTTATCGAAACGATCGGTTCGCTGTCGCAAGTGTTGAAGTTCTCGTTCGATTTGCCGGGGCATGAAGTGTACGCGACGGCGAGCGTTGGCGTGAGTATGTTTCCGATCGACGGCGAGGATTGTCACACGCTGCTGAAAAACGCCGGCGCCGCGCTTTACAAGGCAAAGAAATCAGGTGGCGCGAACTATCAGTTCTTCACCGCGGACATGCATGAGCTCGCGACGCGCCGGCTCGCGCTGGAAACCAATCTCCGCCGCGCGATTCAGAACGAAGAGTTTCTGATTCACTACCAGCCGCGCGTTTCGGTTGATTCTTTGGCGATCACCGGTGTCGAAGCTCTCGTGCGCTGGCAGCATCCGCAGTTTGGACTGGTGTCGCCATCGGAGTTTATTCCGCTCGCGGAAGACACTGGTCTGATCGTGCCGATTGGCGAGTGGGTGTTGCGACAGGCGTGCGAACAGAACCGTCGCTGGCAGGATCAGGGTTTCGCGCCGATACAAGTAGCCGTGAACATTTCCGGCCGGCAGTTTCACGATCGAGATTTGTCGCAGACTGTGATTCGCATTCTCAATGAGTCGGGCTTAGCGCCGCATCATTTGGAACTGGAGTTGACGGAAAGTTCCATCATGCAGAACGAGGAGTTCGCCGGGAATGTGTTGACGCGTTGGCGGAACATGGGCATCAACATCACCATCGACGACTTCGGCACTGGCGTATCTTCGTTAGCTTCGTTGAAGCGCTTGCCGATCGGCGCGTTGAAGATCGATCAGTCGTTTGTGCGTGACACGAGCATCGACCCTGACGACGCCGCGATCGTCCTGGCCATTATCACACTTGCTCACAACCTGCGTTTGAGAGTAGTTGCGGAAGGCGTGGAGACAGAGGAACAGTTACGTTTTCTGCAATTAATGCGCTGCGACGAGATACAGGGTTACTTTTTCAGTAAGCCCCTGCCCGCCGAAAAACTCGAGTCGCTATTCGACTCTGCCGTCACCAAAGGCAGCAAAGTCAGTTGACAGGATTTATAAGGTTGACAAGATTAGTCTCCCCTTCAGTAAGACCATCTTGTCAATTCTGAAATCCTGTCAAAGTTTCTGTTAACTGTGAAACTCGAAACGTGCGACGTCCGATTCGCCGAGGATCACTGTGTCGCCCGCGTTGAGTGGCGCTTCAGTGACGCGCTCTGACTTCGGATCGTTGACGAACGTGCCGTTGCGTGAATTTTGATCTTCAATCACGACCCGGCCGTTCTTCACGCCGATCCACAAATGCCGTTTCGAGATACGCGGATCACCGATCACGATCTGTGACGAACCACCGTCGCGGCCGATGTAGTCGCCGTCGGCCCTGATCTGAAACTTCTGTCCCGATAACGGGCCGGAAACGAACTGGATAATTCCGTAGTTCCTGGCGAAACCATCCATGTCGGCCGTGATCGCCACGGTGCGTGACAGGTCAACAGTCATTCCCTGGTCGCCTCCCATTGGCATGGGCATCGGCGCAGGCGGCGGAGGTGGTGGCGGTGCAGGCGATGGTGTATGGGGTCTCGGCGGAGCGGGACTCGCTGAATGTGCGTGGGCCGGCGTCGGTGTTGGTAATGAACTCGGCGCCGAATGGCCTTTGCCTATTCCTGCTGCGCCCGGCGCGCTCGGCAGTTTCTTCTTCCGGCGCATCATGACGACGATCACGGCGATGATGATGATCACCAGCAGCACTATGAACAGCACGCCGAGAATCACGCCCACGATCCACAGCGGAAAACTCGATTTCTCTTTGCCTTCGGCTTTCGCCTGTTGGCTGCTTTGAATCAGACGATCGACTTCGGAGTGTTGCGGGAAAAGACGCTTGACTTCTTCAAACTTAGGAATCGCCGAGGAGTAGTACTGGTTCCAGTAAAGATCGAGACCTTCGTGATAGGCCGAGTCCGTCAGTCCCAGGTCGTTGGTGGCGCCGGCGCTCTTCACGTACTCCATCACCGTGTTTGATGGAACGATGAATGAGAACCCGGAGACTTCCTGGTTATTGACAGTGTCGCCACGGAAGGTCAGCAAGCCAACTACTTCATTAGCGTCGTTCAAAACTGGTCCACCGGAGTTACCGTGTGTCGCGGGAGTGCTCGTCTGCAAGATCGGTGCTCCACTCGTGGCCGTTTTCTTCGCGGAAATCTTGCCGTCGTTGATCGTCGCTTCGAGTGCTGAGCGGCTGCTGAGCAGACCGGAGTTGAACGTATCTGCCGCGCCGGGATACCCGATGACCGTTACGTGATCCTGAAGTTGAACTTTTTCGGAGTCGGCGAGTTTGAGAATCGGAGCGTTCTTCACTTCGATCTTAACAATCGCGACGTCCTTACCCTGATCGTTGCCTTCGCCGGTCGGCGCGCCGTATTGCTTGATCTCAAACGGAAACGCGCTGCCGTCGGGAATGATGACGTGATGGTAGAGCTGGAAATTTTGTAGCTGGCTGTATTGATCGAGCTGCTGGATGACGGTCTGGTTAAAGCTTCGCGGATCGCGGCCGAGTTGTCTCGCTACCTGCTGGACCATCTGCCAAAACAGCGCTTGCTTCGCTTTCTCTTCGCCGTCCTTGGTCGTCGAGACGACGTGCGCGTTAGTGGCGATGTAGCCATTGGAACTGATGAAGAAACCGGAGCCAAGCGAGACTGCCGAGACGTTATATGTTTGCGGCTGATAGCCAGGGAGTTGCAGCGTAATCTGACCTTGCGCGCCGTCAATGATACGAACCACTGCGGGCTTGCTGTACATCGCGAGGCGTTCGCCTTCCGACACAGCTTGCACGATGAAGGTGCGCTGTGTGGGGAGTACGGCGGCGGCAATAAAAAAAGCGCCTATAGCAACAAAAAGCAGTCTGCGCATACAAAAGCTCCTCGGGGTGATTGATTAGTGATCAAGAGTCGATCTCAAATAGAAGCCTTGAACGGAAGCGTAACCGGCGGCTTGTGTAGTGTTGGTTTCTAAAGTAAATCCCTGCGAAAGTCAATGAAAAACCAGCCACGGAGAAACACTGGCGACACAGATTTGCGCAACCGTCCGTACTGTAATTGAACGGCAATGCCCAGGAGGCGTCTTACTTTGGTCTTTGACGTTAGAATTTGGGCTTTTCAGTAACTGGCACGTTGCTTGCCAGTTTTAGCGGCAGCTTTACCCATTGTAGGAGGATAGAAAGCGTGAATAAGAGAGTTTTAGTATTAATGTTATCTATGCTGGTCGCACTCGCGGCCGGCTGTAGCAGGAATGAAGCGGCGAACGCAAATGACCAGGCGAACGCCAATGCGACTGCCAGCAACAGTCCAACAACTACTATCGGTCCGGACAATTCAGAGATCACGACCAGCGTCGACGCTAATGGCGTTCGAACTGAGACCAGAACCTTCAGAAATAATCCGCGAATTTCCCGTGTCGTAGTCACGACCCGCGACGGCCGCCGCACCGTGAAAGCAGTGTCTCCGAGCGGCGAAGAGCGCGAAGTGAAGACCGATGAGAACGTGCTCGAAGCAACCGGCGATAAGGTAGCTTCCGCGGCTGGGTGGGTTGCTGATAAGGGTGAGGACGCGCTCGGCGAGGCTGGCGACAAGGCTGAAGACGTCGGGGACAAAACCGTCAGCGGCGCCAAGAAAGTTGGCAGTGAGACTAAGAAGGTAGGCGCCGAGGCCGCGGACAAGGCCGAAGACGTTGGCGACAAGACCGTCAGCGGTGCCAAGAAGGTGGGGGATAAAACCGTTGAAGGCGCCAAGAAAGTCGGAAGCGAAACCAAGAAGGCAGTGAAGAAAGTTATTCCGTAACACACTCCTAAACGTAGCCACAGACGAACACAGACTTACACGGACTGGGTTTTCTCAGTCCGTGTTCGTTTGTGCTCGTCCGTGGCTGTTATACTATTCGCCTTCGAGGAGGAGTTTACCAATGGCGGATACGTCAAGATTTACCATTCTTTGTCCCTGTTGCGAGGCGACTCTGACGATTGACGCGCAGACCGGAGCGATGATCTCTCACGAAGCGAAAGCGAAACCAGTCGCTTCGTTTGACGAGATGGTGAAGGGGCTCGACAAACAAAAACAGATGCGCGAACAGATCTTTGCCCAGGAACTCAGTTCGATGAAAGATCGCGATCGCATCCTGGAAGAGAAGTTTCAGGAAGCAATGAAACGGGCTGACAAAGATAAAGACAAGCCTTATCGAAACCCGCTCGATATCGACTAAATTCGGAGAAACTAGATGCTCCTGATTTCGACCCGCTTAATCTTCAGCATTTGTTTACTTACAACTTTCGTCTTGACCGGTTTCGCGCAAACGCGAATGCCGCAGCTCAAGTACACCGACCGGACGCTCGCGAACGGTTTGCGCGTTCTTGCTGCGCCGGATCGTTCGAGTCCGACCGTGGCCATTCAGGTCTGGTATCACGTCGGTTCGAAAGACGATCCCGACAAGCGCAGCGGTTTTGCGCATCTCTTCGAACACATCATGTTCAAGAGCACGAAGAACATGAAGTCGGAGATGATGGACCGGCTCACGGAAGACGTTGGCGGTTTCAATAACGCGTTCACGAACGACGACGTGACGGTTTATTTCGAAGTCGTGCCGTCCAACTATCTCGAGACCTTGATCTGGGCGGAAGCCGATCGGCTTTCAGGGTTGAATGTCGACGACGCGAATTTCAAGTCGGAACGCGACGTCGTTAAAGAAGAGTATCGGCAAAGCGTGCTGGCGCCGCCGTACGGAAAGTTCTTCTATTTTCTGCAGCAGAAATCGTTCGTCGAACATCCGTACAAGCGGCCGACGATCGGCAGCATTGAAGATCTCGACGCGGCTTCGCTCAAGGACGTGCAGGAGTTTCACTCGACTTATTACCGGCCTGACAATGCGACGCTGGTTGTCGTAGGCGACTTCGATCCCAAGCAACTCGACGCGTGGATCGATAAGTATTTTGGTCCGATACCGAAGCCGAACCGGCCGCTGCCGCGGGTGCAGGTCAAAGAGCCGGCGCGGCAGAAGGAGATGCGTTTCACAGAGTATGGCAGCAACGATCTTCCGGCAGTCGGACTGACTTATCTGACGCCGCGACAGGCTGACGCAGATTCGGACGCACTGCGCGTTGCGGATGCGATTCTCTCCGCGGGCGAGTCGTCGCGGTTGTACAACTCGCTGATCTACACGCAGCAGTTAGCGGCCGAGGCCGATGCGAATGCCGAGACACGCGAAGACGTGAGTCTGTTTGTCATGTTGGCGGTTTTGTCTGGCGACAAGAAAGCTGAAGACGCGGAGAAATCGTTGTTGGCTGAGATCAAGAAGCTTCAGGATACGGCTGTTTCGGCTGCTGAGTTGGACAAAGCAAAGAACCAGATCGTCACGGACCAGCTACGCCAGCGTGAGACGAGCAATGGAAAGGCATTGGCGCTTGGCGAGGCGGCGGTGTTGTTGGGCGATCCGGCGCGCGTGAACACGGACCTCGCACGCTTGCAGGCAGTGACGGCGGCGGATGTGCAACGAGTGATGAAGAAATATTTCACGGACGCGAATCGGATGGTGATCTACTACCTGCCTGAGTCTGCTAAGCCGGCGGCGGAGGTGAAACAATGACCACCACGAATCGCTTTTTCGCGCTGCTTGCTCTTTTGTTCTTTGCATTTAGTGTTGGTGCACAAACGCCGCAGGCCACGCCTCCACCACCCGCCGCTCCGCGTTCGGGAGCGTTCCCCAAACCAGCCGAACAGACGTTACCAAACGGACTACGCGTGATCGTGATCGAGCGTAGCGAGTCGCCACTGGTTTCGGCCCAACTGCTGATCAAGAACGGCGGTGAAGCCGATCCGATTGAGTTGGCCGGTGTGGCGGACATGACAGCGAGCCTGCTCACTAAAGGAACGCAGAGCCGGGACGCAACGAAGATCGCGCAAGAGATCGAGAGTCTTGGCGGATCGCTCGACTCGGGCGCGCGTTGGGATTCGTCGTATGCGCAGGTCGGTGTGATGTCGACGAAGATTCCCCAGGCGATGGAGATTCTGGCTGATGTTGTTCGTCGTCCGACATTCAAGAGCGAAGAGGTCGAACGGCTGCGCCAGCAGTATCTCGACAACCTGACGCTCGCACTCGGCGATCCTGGTTCGATCGCTCGTTTTGTTGCATCGCGGGTTGTGTTCGGTGATAGCGCCTATGGACATCCGCTGAGTGGCACGACTGAATCACTGACGCGCATCACCGCGGCGGACATCGCGAAGATGCACAGCCGCTACTACCGTCCTGACAACGCGATCCTCGTGATTGGCGGTGACATTGCGGCGAAAGAAGGTTTTGCGCTGGCGACTAAGTATTTCGGTGACTGGTCAAAACCGACCATGCCGCTGCCGTCGCTTAGCGCCGCAACTGACGCCGCGGCGGCCCCGAAAGCTGGACGCGTTGTCGTGATCGACAAACCGGATGCAGGACAAGCCGCGGTGTATCTCGCGCGTACCGGCATCAATCGCCGCGATCCCGATTACTTCCGCGGCATCGTCACGAATTCTGTTTTGAGTGGCTATTCGGGCCGTCTCAATCAGGAGATTCGTATCAAGCGCGGTTTGAGTTACGGCGCGGGCAGTCAGTTGGACACGCGTCGTGATGTTGGACCATTCGTCGCGTCGGCGCAGACCAAGAACGAATCGGGTGCTCAGGTCGCGGACTTGTTGTTGGGCGAGATTGGCCGTTTGTCGAGTGCGCCGCCCGCTGACGTCGAACTCACGCCCCGCAAGGCCGTGTTGATCGGAAACTTTTCGCGCAACCTTGAAACAGTGAACGGGCTCGTGAGTCAGGTCGCTGGACTGGCGCTGCATGGTTTGAGCCTGGACGAGATCAATCGCTACATCAATAATGTACAGGCGATCAGCACCGCGGACGTGCAGAAGTTTGCCGGCACGCGGCTCGATGCAAAGACGAGTAACATCATCATCGTTGGCAATGCCAAGTTGTTTCTCCCCGAGCTGGAAAAGAAGTATCCAAACGTGGAAGTAATTCCCGTGACGGAGCTTGATTTAAACACTGCTCTCCTGAGAAAGAAGCAACAGCAATGAAGATCCGTGTTATCTGTGTTCTCCTGTTTCTCGCCAGCGTGTGTCATGCTCAAACCGTAGACATCGACGGCGTCGACGCGCGCTCGAATCCGGCCGAGTTTGCCAAACAACTCAGCAGCCTCGACGCAAACGTCCGTCGCCGCAGCGCCGAAGCACTCGCACGCCTCGCCGCAACCGATCAACGTAAACTAGTCGAAGGCTATCATTTCCAGGAGAAGAACAAAGAAGTTCGACTCGCACTTGATTGGGCCCTGTATCGCATGGGCCGCGCTGAAGCCTTGTACCGCATCGTCGACGAACTCGATTCCGCCCGCCAGGACCAGGCGATCGGTTACCTCTCGGAGTTGGAAAGCCCGAACGATCTTTATCCGTTCCTCAAGCGAACAACCAATCCGCCGCGTGTTAATGCGGGTTTGCTCAAAGCGCTCGCGCACATCGGCGACGCGCAGTCGCTCGATCTGATCAAGCCGTTTCGCGAATCGCATCAACCCTACGTCGCCGAAGCAGCCGAGAGCGCTCACGACGAGATCGAGAAACGTTTGAGCGAGCCGGCGACGACAACGCGTGCGCGTCCACGAACAGTTGAGAAGCCAGAATAGAAAACCATCCACAGATTACGCGGAAAACTCTGTGTAATCTGTGGATGGCTTTAGCTTACTAATGCATCCGAGCCTGCGCACATTTCTAGATCGACTAACCAGAGAAAACGAAATCATCACCATCAAAGCCGAGGTCGATCCATACCTCGAGTTGGCGGAGATCCATCGTCGCGTCATCAGCGAAGGCGGACCAGCGCTGTTGTTCGAGCGCGTGAAGAACAGTCGTTATCCGGTGGTGACGAACATGTTTGGCACCGAGCGCCGTATTGATATCGCGTTTGGTCCAAAGCCGGAAGCGTTTGTGCGCGATGCGGTGCAAATTGCGGAGTCACTGCTGCCGCCAAAGCCTGCCGAACTGTGGAAGCATCGTTCGGTTGGTCTGGATCTTCTGAAACTCGGAACGCGGAACACGACTCGTGCGCCGGTGAAGCAGGTGATCGACAAACCCGCGCGTTTGGATCAGTTGCCGGTACTCACGACGTGGCAGGAAGATGGTGGACCATTCATTACGCTGCCACTCGTTTACACCGAGAATCCGATCACCGGAAAGCACAACCTCGGAATCTATCGCATGCAGATCTATGACGGGCAGTCGGCGGGACTGCATTGGCAGATTCAAAAGGGCGGTGGGTTTCATTACCACGAAGCGGAGAAGTTGAATCAGCCGTTACCGGTCACGGTGTTTCTTGGTGGTCCACCGGCGTTGATCCTCGCCGCAATCGCGCCGTTGCCGGAAGATGTGCCTGAGTTGGTATTGGCGTCATTGCTTGCAGGTGAAAAATTAAAAATGACCGCAAACCCGATCGGCCACCAGCATCGGCTTGCCGCCGAAGCGGAGTTTGCTTTGGTCGGCTACGCCCCACCGCACGAACGTCGACCGGAGGGACCGTTTGGCGATCATTACGGTTATTACTCACTGCTTCACGACTATCCGGTGTTTCACTGCAACGCGGTGAGTCATCGCCGCGACGCGATCTATCCGGCGACGGTTGTGGGCAAGCCGCGGCAGGAAGATTTCTTCATCGGCGATTACTTGCAGAAGTTGTTGTCGCCGTTGTTCCCGCTTGTGATGCCGTCGGTTCGTGATCTGTGGACGTACGGTGAGACGGGATTTCATTCGTTAGCGGCGGCAGTCGTGCGCGAGCGTTACGGGCGCGAGGCGCTTGTTTCGGGTTTTCGCATCCTCGGCGAAGGCCAGCTCTCGTTGACGAAGTTTCTGCTACTCGTAGATGCACCGCAGGATTTGAAGGACTTTCCGCGGTTGCTGGAACACTTGCTGGAACGTTTCCGGCCTGAGACGGATCTGTTTGTGTTTTCAAACGTGTCGATGGATACGCTCGATTACACGAGCGGTAAAGTGAATGAAGGAAGCAAAGCGATCATGCTCGGGTTGGGCGAGGCGATTCGCACGCTGCCGCGTGAGTTCAAAGGACAGTTGCCGGGTTACGTATCGAGGGCGGAAGTGTTTTGTGGCGGTTGTTTGGTGTTGCAGGGATCAGCATTCACCGCGGATGAAGAGTTAGCGATGCGAGTGGCCAAAGAGGAGATTTTTGCGGATTGGCCCTTGATCGTTTTACACGACAATACCGATGTCGCAAGATCATCCCCGGATTTTCTGTGGTCCACCTGGACGCGCTTCGAACCCGCGTCCGACATCTACGCGGCCGACACAACAGTGCGCCGGCATCATCTCGTCTACAAAGGGCCGATCGTGATTGACGCGCGAATGAAACCCGGCTATCCCGACGAGCTTATTGTTCGACCGGATGTTGCTACGCTGGTCGACCGTCGCTGGCGTGAGTATTTTCCGAAGGGATTTTGATCGTAAACACCGCGCCGCCGTCGGTCGCATTCGCTGCCGTCAACGTTCCGCCGTGCTCGGTGATGATTCGGTGAGTTAACGCGAGTCCAACGCCGTGACCTTTCGGTTTTGTCGTGAAGAAGGGAATGAAGATCTTTTGCAGGTTCGAGGTGGGAAGACCTGTTCCGGTGTCGCGCACTTCGATCAAGGCCGATTGATGATCGCTGGATGTCGTAACAACGACCTTGCGTTCGGTCTTATCTTCAGGGATCGCTTCGGCAGCGTTGCGCATCAGGTTTTGCAAAGCTAATCGCAGCATCCGCTCGTCAGCTCGAACAATCACCAAACCCTTTGACGTCACGACGAGATCGACTCTCAGTTCCTGGAAGAGTGATTCGAGTTCGGTCTTACAATCAGTAATTAAATCCTGAAGATCTACTTCCTCCAGGTGCAACGGTTGCGGCCGTGCAAAATCCAGAAAAGCCGTGACCATCGTCGCCAAACCGCGCACTTCATTCAGCAACGACGCCGCTGCAACCTGCGCGTTCTCGTTTAGCTCCAGGCTCTGCAAAAGCTGCGCATACCCTTGAAGCGTTGCGATCGCATTTTTAAACTCGTGCGCCAACCCCGCGGACATTTCACCGAGGCTCTCAAGATTGTTCTTCAGCGCAACCTGCTCGCGCAGCTCCGTTACTTCAGTAATGTCCGTTAACAAACAGAGCGCGCCGCGCGGTCCACGATCGGGTGGCAACTCGATCGGCGCGATCGTCGCGCCAAGTCTTCGCAACTGTCCGTCATGCATCCGCGCTTCGACTTCCGAACGCCGATAGAGCGTTCCTCGTTGGAGACAGTCGCCAACCATTTCTGCCAATTCAACATGATCGGCCAGCAATGTTTCGTACGACTCGCCGAGCACGCGGCCGTCAACACCGAGCAGTGTTCGTCCCGGCGTGTTAACTACCAATGAACGACCTGCCGCATCGAATGCAATCAAACCCGACGGCAGACTCGCGACAATACGTTCGCTGAACTTCTCCGCCGAATTCGCTCGTTCGCTTGCCTCCGCGCTGAGCTGCTCCAGTTCCTTTCGCTGTTCCTGTAACTGCGAAAGGACAGACTGAAACGTCTCCAACACAAACTCCGCTTCGTCCTGCGATTTACCTGCTGCATTAACGGACGACGCACGTTGTGCTTCGCCAACAAGCTGGTTATACGGGCGCAGCAACCACCGCAGCAAAAACAGAATGAAGAGCAAACTCCCAAGCAGGATGGCGATGAAAGACGCGAGGAGGATCGGTTCGCGGGCGGCAGGCGTTTCCGGCGTGAGCGCGTAGAGAAGAATGGCAAACAGCGTGGCCAACAGGAAGAGGCCCGTCAGCATCGTCAAGCCGGATTGGAAGCGGCTGCGGTATTTCATTTCATCGGTGATTTACAACCTGAACTGTCCGGCGTACCAATCAACTATTTGAGAACCAAACAACAGTGCGACAATGGTTCCGATCCCTAAAAACACGCCAAACGGTAACAGCTTCTTGGAATCAAACTGGCGTTCTACCACCATCAACAAAATGCCGATTACCGAACCCGAGAGTACTCCCATGAAGAGCGTGAGTATCGTTAGCCTCCAACCCAGGTAACCGCCGACCATAAACATCATCTTTACGTCGCCGAGGCCCATAGCTTCAACTTTTCTGAGTTTTTCCCAAGTCCAACCCATTAGCCAAAGAGAGCCGCCGCCGATTAACCCACCGATAACGGCTCCCAACACTGACGTAAGCCAGACAGGCAGTCCTGAAAAAGAACCGTTCATTAGGGAAGGTAGATCGTCGAAGTGCGGTAGTCCCGTGACAAGAGGAATAGTGATGCGAGCCACGAGCGCAAATGCAATTCCCGGAAGCGTAATGACGTCGGGAAGGATTTGATGCGCGGCGTCGATAAACATTAGTGCGATCAAGGCGGAAACAAATACCAGATCGAAAAGCAATACCACGCCTGGACCATCGTGCCAGGCGACAGCAACGAAAAGCGCGGCAGTGAGAAGTTCAACCGCGGGATAACGAAACGAGATCGGTTGCTTGCAACCGCGGCACTTCGCGCCCAGTAACATCCAACTGATCACCGGAATGTTGTCGTAGAAAGCGATCACCGCGCCACACGAAGGGCAACGCGAGTTTGGAAACACTATTGACTGTTCCAGCGGCACGCGATGAATGACAACGTTTAGAAAACTGCCGATGATGGCGCCGAAGACTCCGGCAAGAACGTAACCAAAAGCAGGGGGAACTAGACTCAAATCTGGCATTTGTCTCTCAGTGTCTATCCGTGTGATCTGTGGCTTGTTTTTCCCAAAGCATTAAGTGTTTCAAAAACGCATGATGCGCGGCGAAGCTGGCGATCGTGAAACCCGCAAAGCCGTCTCGAAAACCACCTTTAAGAATGAAACTCCTGATGAACGCCGCCGGTCCAGCCGTGGCCACATTAAAGACTGACGTCCGGCGCCCTTCTTCAAACATTTGTTGCGCGGCGAGCGGCGCATAACGCTCGCCGATCACGCGGTGATGATGCGCGGCGTTGGGTGACGTGTAATGAAGTAGATCTCCAGCAAGTGTTTCGACACGTGCGCCGTTGTTCATCGCGACTGATTCATGAATGTGACGTTGCTTCCAACTTCCTTTGGTGCGATTGAATAAACGTAACTGCCGATCGGGATACCAGCCGCCTCCGCGAATCCAGCGTTGTTGATAGAAGGTGCGACGCGGAATAAGAAAGCCGTCAGGCAGTTCTGTCGCGGGCTTCGTTTTTAGTGGTTCGATAGTTTTTCGCAGATCGTCCGAAACACGCTCATCGGCGTCGAGGCTGAAGATCCAATCGTGCTGCGCCTGGTCCACCGCAAACTGCTTTTGCGCGCCAAAGCCCGGCCACGGATTTACGATTACTCGCGCACCACACGCCTCCGCGATCTCCCGCGTTCGATCGGTCGATTCGGAATCGACGACAACGATCTCGTCAGCCCACGCGACCGATTCGCAGGCGGCTCTGATATTCGGTTCTTCATTGAAAGTGATGATGGTGGCGCTGATCTTCATCCCTGCTAGCCACAAAGAAGCACAAAAAGCACAAAAAGCGCAACGATCTTATGATCCTGCGCTTTCTGTGCTTCCTGCTGGTGGCCGCAAACCTTACGGTTCGGCGGGTGTTTCGACGACCACGTTATTGGCCCGGAGCGTGGTTGAAGTCGCACGCTGTAGGTCCGCGATCGCCTTGTTGTAATCAGTCTCGGCGCGTAGCTCGGATGCCCGCGCGTTGGCTAGCGCGTTTTCACGTTGGAACAGAAGGAACGTCGTCGATCGTCCAACCTGATATAAACGCTGCTCGCCTTCGAGCTGCAACTCCGCGTTCACACGCGCTTCGCGAGCCGAAAGCACTCGCAATCGCGCCGATTCAACTGCCTGTGCCGAATTGCGCACGTCGACTTCGATGACTTGCTCTTGCGAACGCGTAGAAGCAGCGAGTTGCTCCTTCTGAATTCTCGCGCCCGCGAGATTCGCTTCCGCGGTCTTGTTCTTGAACGGTATTGAGATCGAAACACCAACTGTGACGTTTCGCGTTTCGCCGCCGATCAGGTTGCGAAGGGTCCGTGGGTAACCGCCAATCAAATTCTCATTTGGCCCACCCGGCGCGGGAACGAGCGGTGACTGTACGACGGGTAAGCCCTGCGCAAGTTGAAGGGCCTGGATCTGGTTCAACAGAAACGCGGAGGAGTTCGTTAACAGGTTGCCTCCGATCAACGGCACCTGCGTTCCCGGTGGCAAGGCACCCGAGACATCTGTACCGGCCAAACCGGTCAACGCGACGGTGCCTACGAGGTCGATCTGCGGCCGCGTTTGGTTCTTGAAGAACGAGATGTCGATGTCGCTAATGTCACCTTGCAGACGCAGACGCCGCAACTCCGGTCGATTCTCGCGTGCTGCTTTCAAAGCGTCGGGAAGATTCACCGGCGTGGTGTCAAACTTTGGCGAATCGGTCGGCGTGAGCTGAGCCGACCAGTCAGGACTGTTCGGTTCCTTGAAGATCAGGAGCTTGAGATTGTTCTCAGCGATAGCGACGTTCTGCACCGCGGTGAGTAACGAAGTCTCGCGATTCGCCAACTCCGTCTGCACTTCGGCACGCTCGAGTGGAGCCTTCGCACCCGCGGCGATCTGCGCTTCGACGTTGCGCAGACTCTCGCGCGACAGGTTCAAGTTTGCCAACTGGTTCTGCTGATCGCGCAAGGCGAACACCAGTTCCCAATAAGCCTGCTGCACGCGCGTGATCACGTCGATGGTTCGCTGGCGGAAATCAGCGTCTGATTGATCGAGACGTTTACGCTGAATGCGAATCTGCCGGCGATTGTTGTCGATCGAACGATCCCGCCACAGCGGTTGTGTAAACGACAACGACAAGTTCGACGAATAGAACGGGTTTAGCAAGCTGAAACTGTTACTGGTGTTGGTGTGCTGGTTGTCGAACTGAAGGAAATAGTTTCCACCGCCACGGCCAAACTGTTTCACAACGCCCGGGTTCCAACTGTATGTGGTCGTGCTGGTCGTACCGGTTGAAGCACCGCCACCGAGCGAGCTCTGTTGTGGCGAGATGCGCTTATCGTATTGCGGTGTGATCGTGAACACCGGATCGAAGATACCTTCGAGCGAACGCAATTGCGTTTCGGCGAAGCGCACGTCATCACGTGCGACCTCGATATCGTTGTTGTTCTCGAGCGCGCGCTTGATCGCGTCGTTGAGCGACAGTGGTACCGATTCGCTACCAACACCCAAACGATTCATGCTCGGCACTGGCGGCAACGGTCGCGCCTGAAACTGCGGAATGTTGGGTTCGCGAATTGGTTCTTGCGAAGTATCGCCGCCGGGCACCGTGCCTGCCGGTTGTTGCGGAACTGGAGTAGCTCCAGGCGCCGGCGTGGTTCCGGGTGCAGCAGTTGGACTCGTTCGCACCGGACCCGGAGGTGCAGTTGGATTTTGCGGAACCGGATTTCCGGGAATTGGAGTCGTACCGGGTGGCCGCGTTGGATCTCCCTGCGGCGGAGTCGGTCGCGGCGTTTGCTGCGGTGTTTGCGCCACTGCGGCAGTCGTGCCCACGAAGACCATGCCAGCGAGAACTACAGTTCTAACTAACGTATAAGACAATCGAGTAAACATCAGACCAAGAACTCCTTCAAGTTGTGATTGCTTCCAGTTCCCACTGCGTGTGAAGGGGAAAGTCCGCAGACATTCTGGCAAACCGACTCTGGCAAACCAAGGTCCGCCGCAGCAACAGGTTACTACGTTACCAGTAGATGGGCAGTTTCATGAAATACGCCCGCAATTCGCAGCCATTAACAGCTCGCTTGACACTGCTGATAGCGACAGGCGAGACTGGTGTCCCACAATCGCAACAGATCTAATCCCAAAAACGGCACAACTCATGACGTGTGTGCCCCGAACGGCAGGAGGATTTTGAGAATGGCAGTTAAGGTTGGCATTAACGGATTCGGACGCATCGGACGAAACATTTTTCGCACGGCGCTCGGCGATCCGGATATAGATTTCGTAGCTGTAAACGATCTCACGGACACGCGCACGCTCGCGCACTTGCTGAAGTATGACTCGGTACTCGGCAATTTGGACCACGAGATCACGGCGACTGAAAACGGAATCAAGGTTGACAACGAAGAGTTTCGCGTTTTCTCGCAACGCGATCCTGCTGCTATCGATTGGGAATCTGTCGGCGCTGAAATAGTGGTTGAGTCGACGGGCATCTTTACAAAAGCTGAAGACGCGCGGAAGCACATGCGTGGTCCCGTGAAGAAGGTGATCATCTCGGCGCCCGCGAAGAATGAAGACATCACGATCGTGCTCGGCGTCAATGAGGAGAAATACGATCCGGCCACACATCACGTGATCTCAAATGCGTCGTGTACGACGAACTGTCTCGCGCCGGTGGCGAAAGTCGTGCACGAGAAGTTTGGCATTCGTTCGGCGCAAATGACGACGATTCACTCGTACACGAACGATCAGCAACTGTTGGATCTGCCGCATAAGGATTTGCGGCGCGCGCGTGCGGCGGCGTTGTCGATGATTCCGACTTCGACCGGCGCTGCGAAAGCAGTCGCGTTGGTGTTGCCGGAGTTGAAAGGAAAGTTTGACGGCATTTCTGTGCGCGTGCCGACGCCGAACGTTTCGCTGGTTGATGTGGTGATGAATCTGGAAACGGAAACGACGGCGGAAGATGTGAATCGTGCTTTCAAGGACGCGGCGAATGAAGAGCTGCGCGGCATTCTCGATTTTTCCGAGGAGCCGTTGGTATCGGTTGACTACAAGCGCAATTCGAATTCGTCGATCGTTGATGCGGAGTACACGAAAGTGATTGATGGAAAGATGTTGAAGGTGCTTTCGTGGTACGACAACGAGTGGGGCTACTCGTGCCGCGTGCGAGACCTGATCAAGTACATTGCGGGGAAAGGCCTGTAAGCATTGTCGATTTTCGATTGCCGATTTTCGATTGTGCTTCTTGTGCATTTTTGTGGCTAAGCTATCGATTAAAGATCTCCAGCTTCACGGACAACGCGTTTTTATCAGAGTCGACTTCAACGTTCCGATCAAAGATGGGAAGGTTGACGATGACACGCGCATCCGCGCGTCGCTACCGACGATTAACTATGCGATTGAGCAGGGCGCGCGTGTGATTCTCGCTTCTCACCTGGGCCGGCCCAAAGGTCAACGCGTCGACAAGTACAGTTTGCGGCCGGTGGCCGAACATCTTTCGGAGTTGTTGGGGAAACCGGTGGCGTTTGCTAAAGACTGTATTGGTGACGCGGCTGTGTCTGTCGTCAATGCTTTGGCTGACGGTGACGTCGCGTTGCTCGAGAACCTTCGCTTTCACGCCGAGGAAGAGAAGAACGACGATGGATTTGCGCAACAGCTAGCATCGCTTTGCGATGTTTACGTGAACGATGCTTTCGGCGCCGCGCATCGCGCGCACGCTTCGACGGTTGGCATCACGCATCATGTGTCGAAAGCTGCGGCCGGTTTGTTGATGGAGAAAGAGCTCGAATACCTCGGGCGAGTGCTCACTGATCCGGAACATCCGTTTGTTTCGATACTCGGGGGCGCGAAGGTGTCGGACAAGATTCCGGTCATCAACGCGTTGATCGATCGCGGTGTGGACAAGCTTTTGATCGGCGGCGCGATGGCTTACACGTTTCTCAAAGCCGAAGGTTTTACTGTTGGCAAGTCGCTGGTTGAAGACGCGATGCTGGAAACTGCACTTCAGATCAAGCAGCGTGCGGAAGAGAAGGGAATCGAGTTTCTGTTGCCGACGGATCATCAGGTAGTTGATAGTTACGAACCCGTTAAAGGGGAGAAGATCGTCACCAAGACAATACCGATCGAGTTTACGAATATTGGACTGGTGGGGATGGACATCGGCGTTGAGACCGTGGCACATTTCTCGGCCGCGCTTCAGGACGCACGCATGATCATCTGGAATGGTCCAATGGGTGTGTTTGAAGAGCCGCCGTTTGATGAGGGAACAATTGGGATCGCTAAAGCCGTAGCCGAAGCCGCGGATCGCGGCGCGACCGTGATCGTCGGTGGTGGCGATTCTGTCGCCGCTGTGACGCGCGCCGGCGTTGCCGATCGCATCACGCACATCTCGACCGGTGGCGGCGCGACGCTGGAGTTCCTGGCGGGTGACGACCTTCCAGGTGTCTCTGCTTTATCCGATAAATAGGTTCTTAAATCGGTTTTTGATCTCTGTTCAAAACATGCGCAAACCTGTAATTGCCGGAAACTGGAAAATGTACAAAACGCTCAGCGAGTCGGTGGAGACTGCGCTGGCGTTAAAGCCACTTGTCGCAAACGCGAACCACTGCGAAGTCGTGATCGCGCCCGTCTTTACCGCCTTGAAGACAGTGTGCGATCGGCTCGAAGGCTCGAACGTAAAAGTGTCAGCGCAGGACTGTTCGACGGAAAAAGAAGAAGGCGCGCACACCGGTGAGGTTGCGGCGTTTATGCTGCGCGATGTCGGCGTTTCTTACGTAATAGTTGGTCATTCGGAGCGGCGGCAGTTCTACTCAGAGACTGACGAACAGGTGAATCGCAAGGTTCAGGCGGGGCTCGCGGCGGGACTGAGTGTCATCATGTGCGTGGGCGAAACGCTTGCTCAGCGCGAGGATGGAATTGCGCAAGATGTTGTTTCAGCGCAGTTAGTTGGCGGCCTTAACGGGTTGACACCATCGGATCTCGACCGTATCATCGTCGCCTACGAGCCCGTTTGGGCCATCGGCACGGGACGCACAGCGACGCCGGAGCAAGCGCAGGAAATGCACGCGTTTATCCGGCGCGTTTTCGCGGATAGGCACTCTTCAGGCGCGGC
>DATEHX010000258.1:0-11099 GCA_035279345.1 Pyrinomonadaceae bacterium
ACTCCCCCACACCCTTCAACCACTAAAGGAGAGATTCGAAATGATTAAGTTTTACCCCACCATCAAGGCGTTGTTAGTGACCTCTTTCATCCTCGCCCTGGCGACGGCCGCCCAAGCCCAGGCAACCCGCACTTGGGTTTCCGGTGTTGGCGACGACGTAAATCCGTGCAGCCGCACCGCCCCCTGCAAGACATTCGCGGGCGCAATCTCAAAGACAGCCAAGGATGGAGAAATCAGCGTTCTTGATCCCGGTGGCTATGGTGCAGTTACGATCACCAAGTCGATTTACATCAATGGCACCCACGGTGCTGGATACGGTTCGATCATCGCCTCGTTGGTGAACGGTATTATCATCAACATCACCGACGTGAACGACGTGCGGAAAGCTGTTCGTCTACGGGCCCTCGATATCAACGGCGCTTCGACCGGCATCAACGGCATCAGCCTTTTGGCCGCGAATAACGTATTCGTCGAAGACTGTGTGATCGACGGTTTCACCGGCAACGGAACCACTTCCGGAATCGGAATCAGAATGGCGCTTACGGCTACAAGTGGTAGCTTGTTTGTCAGCGATACGATGATTCACAAGACCGTCACAGGTATCCGAGCCACTACTACCTCGGGTTTCGCCGTGGCCAGCGTCCGTAACTGCAACATCGAAAACAACACGACCGGTGTGGAAGCAGCGACGAATGGTTTCGTTACCGTTGCTGATAGCCGCATTGCTGCAAACACCGGAAGCGGACTGACAGCTAGCGCCTCAGGTGCTCAGTTGAATGCCAGAGACAACATCATCAATAACAACGGAACCGCGATCAATGCTGCCGCGGGTTCTTCTGTACGAGCGATGAGCAACCTGTTACTCAACAACACGACGGGTTTCGGTGGCACCACCTCCGTCATCTCGTCGGACGGCCAGAACAGGAACGCGGGTAACACCACTCCCGGTACACCTACCGGGCCTGGGATTACCGTTCACTAACCCCAGAGTCTGGGCTTAGTACCGATTCCCCGCATGCCCTCGTCCGGGCGTGCGGGGAATTTTCTTTAACCCGTATAATCCGTGGCGCTGTACACTCTAACGGAATGAAGCCGATCATCAGGGCGACCAACGTTGCCAAGCAGTATCAACTCGGTTCCAGCCATAATTCATTTGTCACCCTTCGCGACACGTTGTCGGAAGCGGTGCGCGCGCCGCTGAGACGGTTCCGGTCTAATCAAAACGGCGAAACGATCATGGCGCTGCGCGACGTCAGTTTCGACGTCGAGGCTGGTGAAGTGCTCGGCATCATCGGCCGCAACGGCGCGGGCAAATCGACGTTGCTGAAAATCCTGGCCCGGATTACTGAGCCGACGTCGGGAAGGATCGATCTTTACGGGCGCGTTGTGAGTCTGCTGGAAGTCGGCACGGGTTTCCATCCGGAGTTAACGGGACAGGAAAACATCTACCTGAACGGCGCAATCATGGGCATGTCGCGCGCTGAGATGCGGCGAAAGTTTGATGAGATCGTCGCCTTCTCCGAGATCGATGAGTTTATCGACACGCCGGTCAAACGCTATTCGAGTGGCATGTATTTGCGGTTGGCATTTGCGGTGGCGGCGCATTTGGACCCGGAGATTTTGTTGGTAGACGAAGTGTTGGCTGTCGGCGACGCGCGGTTTCAGCGCAAGTGTCTCGACAAGATGGAAAGCGTTCATCAGTCAGGCCGGACGGTGGTGTTTGTTTCGCATAACATGCCGGCCGTGACGCGGCTTTGCCCGCGAACGATTCTGCTGGAGAATGGGACCATCGCGTTTGATGGACCATCGCATGAAGCGGTGGGGATCTATCTTGGTTCCGGCAGTGGCACTAACGCCGCGCACGAATGGCAGAACATTGCGGAAGCTCCCGGGAACGAGATCGTGCGGCTCGCGGCTGTGCGGGTGCGTTCCGAGGATCATCAACTCTGCGAGACGATTGATATCCGCTCGCGGGTCGGCGTTGAAATGGAGTTTGAAGTGATTGAAGGCGGGCACGTGCTCGCGCCGACGTTTCAGTTCATCAATCTCGAAGGCGTTTGTGTTTTCACTGCGATAGACCACGACAGTGAATGGCTGCGCCGGCCGCGGCCGGCGGGAAGATTTGTGACGACCGCGTGGGTGCCGGGTAACTTCTTTTCGGAAGGTACGCTGATCGTCGGCGCGTCGATCGCTACGTTTGAGCCCCCGCGAGTGCATTTCCGCGAACGTGATATTGTTGCCTTCAACGTGGTCGATAGTCTGGAGGGAAACGCCGCTCGCGGCGACTACGCTGGCCCAATGCCGGGTGTTGTGCGTCCGATGTTGAGCTGGACGTCGCAGTTTGTGTCTCGAGAACTCATATCATGAAGGTTGTGATTCTGGCCGGTGGACTCGGAACGCGTCTGACCGAAGAAACAGAGCTCAAGCCGAAACCGATGGTCGAGATCGGTGGCCGTCCGATTCTCTGGCACATCATGAAGCACTATGCGCATCACGACTTGAAAGAATTTTTCATCGCGCTTGGTTATCGCGGCGAGATCGTGAAGCGTTTCTTCATCGACTACTGTTCACTCAGCGGCAGCATGTCGATTGATTTATCTCACGGTGTCGTGGATAACCACCAGAACGACTGCGAAGACTGGTTGGTCCACCTCAAAGACACCGGTATCGAAACAAACACCGGCGGGCGTGTGAAACGACTCGCGCCCTGGCTTTCCGATGGAACGTTTATGCTGACGTACGGCGACGGCGTGAGCAATGTCGATCTGCACAAGCTGCTGGAGTTTCATCGCGCACACGGACGCATCGCGACGGTGACAGCCGTAAGACCGCCGGCGCGTTTCGGTGGTTTGATCTTTGATGGCGATCTCGTGACGGAGTTTACCGAGAAGCCGCAGATCGGTGAGGGCTGGATCAATGGCGGCTTCATGGTTTTTGAACCCGCCGTGTTTGACTACCTTGATGGTGACGAGAGTAGTTTGGAAGCAGACGCGCTGGAAAAATTGGCGGCAAACAAACAACTCGTCGCATTTCGTCATGAAGATTTCTGGCAGTGCATGGACACGATGCGTGAAGTGAGACTGTTGGAAAGTCTGTGGCGGTCAAGTCCCCCTTGGAAAGTCTGGTAGACAGGATTAACAAGGTTAACAAGATGTCATCTTGTTAATTCCGTAATCATGTCAAAAAACGTATGGAAGTAGATAAGCAATTTTGGCAAGACCGGCCGGCGCTCGTGACCGGCGCCACTGGTTTGCTTGGCGGCTGGCTGGTGCGGCAACTGCTCGCGGCTGAAGCGGACGTGGTTTGCGTGGTGCGTGATTGGGTGCCGCAGAGTGAGTTTGTGCGCGCGGGCTTGAAGGAGCGCGTGAAGGTCGTGAACGGCGATGTGCGCAGTCAATCTTTACTCGAACGCGTGCTCGGCGAATACGAGATCGACACAGTCATTCATCTCGCGGCACAGACCATCGTCGGTATCGCGAATCGAAATCCTGTTTCGACTTTCAAGACAAACATCGCCGGCACGTGGTCGCTGCTCGAAGCGTGCCGCCGCAGTCCGACAGTCAAACAGATCGTCGTGGCGTCGTCAGACAAAGCCTACGGCGAACACAAACAACTTCCGTACGACGAAGACGCGCCGCTGATGGGCCGGCATCCTTACGACGTGAGCAAGTCGTGCGCCGATCTGATCGCGCAGTCGTATGCGGCAACCTACGGCTTGCCGGTCGCGATCACGCGTTGCGGTAATTTCTACGGCGGCGGCGATCTCAACTGGAACCGGATCGTGCCGGGCACGATTCGTTCGGTGCTGCGCGGACAACCTCCAGTGATTCGTTCAGACGGCAAGTTTGTGCGTGACTATATTTACGTCGAGGACGGGGCGGCCGCAAACTTGAGTCTCGCTCAGCGACTGGCCGCCGATAAAAACCTGATTGGTCACGCTTTCAATTTTTCGAACGAGAGTCAAATCAGTGTTTTGGAACTGGTTGATCGCATTCTCAAGTTGATGAAGTCAGACCTTCAACCGGACGTCCGTAACGAAGCTACGAACGAGATTCGCGAGCAATACTTGAGCGCTCGCAAAGCGCATGAAGTCCTCGGCTGGAAGCCGCTGTTCACGTTGGACGAAGGACTACGCCGCACGATTGATTGGTACGAGGAATTTTTGGGAGCAGGGATTTGATGACGAGCCAGCCGACTGCCTGCCGGTCGTGCGGGTGTACTGAACTACAAAATGTCTTATCCCTCGGCCGCACGCCACTCGCGAATGCGCTGCTAACCACGCAACAACTGGACGAACCCGAAGAAACCTATTCACTCGATCTCGTGTTCTGTCCGCGCTGCTCGCTCGTGCAGATCACTGAAACAGTGCCACCGGAAAGACTCTTTCGCGAGTACGTTTATCTCTCGTCATTTTCCGACACGATGCTCCGCCACGCTGCGGACCTATCCACGTCTTTAATCGGTTCTAAACATCTCGAAGCGACCAGTCTCGTCGTCGAAGTCGCCAGCAACGACGGCTATCTCCTCCAGTATTACAAACGCGCGGGCATACCCGTGCTCGGTATTGAACCCGCAACCAACATCGCCCAAGTCGCGGAGCAACGCGATATCCGAACCATCTGTGACTTTTTCGACGAGAAACTCGCCACACGTCTGTCTGAAGAAGGTTCTCGCGCAAACGTCATTCACGCCCACAACGTACTCGCGCACGTTCCCGATCTAAACGGTTTCGTGCGTGGTCTACGTCAACTCCTGAAGCCAGACGGTGCGATCGTTGTCGAAGTGCCTTACGTGAAGGACATGATCGACCGCTGCGAGTTTGATACTGTCTATCACGAGCACTTGAGCTACTTCTCGTTAACCGCGCTCGATGCATTGTTCACGCGAAACAGCCTGACGATTCAAAACGTCGAGCGACTGCCGATACACGGTGGCACGTTACGTGTTTACGCCGGTCACGAAAAGAACCAGAACGAGTCCGTGGTCCAACTGCTGCGCGACGAAAAAGAATCAGGCCTCGGCGAATTGAATTTTTATAGCGACTTCGCCGCAAAGGTCGCGCGCTTGCGCGACGAACTCGTTACACTCTTGCGCGATCTTAAAACCCACCATAATCGAATCGCCGTTTACGGCGCTTCAGCGAAAGGCACTACGCTCTTAAACTACTGCGGCCTCGGCCGCGAGACACTCGATTACGTAGTCGATCGCAGTTCAGTTAAGCAGGGCCGCTACACACCCGGCACGCACCTTAAGATCTACGCGCCGGAAAAGTTGCTTGAAGACATGCCCGATTACGTGCTGTTGTTGACCTGGAACTTCGCGGACGAGATTTACGAACAGCAGTCGGAGTATCGAAAACGAGGCGGGCGATTTATAGTGCCCGTGCCTCAGGTGAGAGTTGTATAAAACGCCAGAAAGAGGCACAAAGAGCACTCGAAGATGATCATTTTCAACGAGACGAAACTCAAAGGCGCGTTTGTGATCGAGCCGGAGAAGTTTGAAGACCTGCGCGGTTTCTTCGCGCGCAGTTTTTCGCGGCAGGAGTTTTCCGACCACGGCCTAAGCGGCGATTTGGTCGAGGCCGGAATTTCTTTCAACTTGCGTAAGCACACCGTGCGCGGCATGCACTTCCAAACGGCGCCCAACGAACAAGCGAAACTCGTTCGCTGCACGCGTGGCGCAATCTTCGACGTGTTGATCGATTTGCGCGACGGCTCGCCGACGTACAAACAGTGGTTCGCGCAGGAGTTGACCGCGCAAAACAGGTTGATGCTCTACATTCCCGAAGGATGCGCGCACGGCTTTCAAACACTCGAAGATGAAACCGAAGTCTTTTATCACTTGTCGCATGGCTACGCGCCGGTGAGCGAACGCGGCGTCAGATGGAACGATCCGGCGTTTGCGATCGAGTGGCCTGTAACCGACGGCGTGATCATGAACGATCGCGATCGCAACTACCCGGATTTCGCGCTTCAGAACAAATGAAGATACCTGTCTTTAAGCCGCTGATCGAAGCGGAAGAGATCGAAGCCTCTCGCAGTGCGCTCGAGCTGGGCTGGCTCGGCATGGGCAGCTACGTTGGCGAGTTTGAGCAGCAGCTTAAAGATTATCTCGGCGCGCACGACCGTTACGTTGCGGCAGTCAGCACCGGGCACGCGGCGATTCATCTCGGGCTGCTCGCGATGGGTATTGGCGCGGGCGACGAGGTGATCACGCCGTCGTTTAATAATGCCGCTGATTTCCAGGCAATTATCGCCACGGGCGCGGAGCCGGTCTTTTGTGACATCGAGGACGACACGCTTTGTATCGATCTCAACAAAGCTGAGGAACTCGTTTCGCCGCGCACGAAAGCGATCATCGTGATGGACTACGACTGCGTGCTCTGCGATCACGATCGTGTCGCGGAGTTTGCGCGCGCGCATGGTCTGAGAGTGCTGCACGATGCGGCGCATTCGTTTGGTTCAAAGTACAAGGGTCGTCCGATTGGCAGTTTTTCTGACGTCGCGACGTTCAGTTTCGATCCCGTTAAGACGATCACTTGTATTGACGGCGGTGCGCTTGTGTTGCGCACTGAAGAGGAGTTGGAGCGGGTTCAGGAGATGCGCTTGATTGGCATGACGCAGCCGGCGAAGGTGATGTACACGAACGAGCGCGCGTGGACCTACGACATGCGGGCGCTCGGGTTTCGCTATCACATGGCGAACATGCACGCGGCGATCGGTCTCGCGCAGCTCGAAAAAATCGACTCGATCGCGGAGAGTCGCAATTCGGCGTGTCGGTATTACAACGAACGGCTGCGTGATGTTGCGGAGGTCAAAGTCCCGCAGACAGATTTCCACGACATCACGCCGTTTCTCTACTACATCCGCGTATCCGGAGATCGGCGCGACGCGTTGCGTGCATACCTGCGCGAACGAGACATCGACACCGGCATCCATTGGCAACCGGGTCACTGGTTCACCTTATTTAAGGATTGCCGCCGCGGCGATCTGTCAGTGAGCGATCGTGTAGGGAACGAAGTCTTGTCGCTGCCGCTACATTCGATGATGACAAAAGAAACGCTCGATCGCGTCATCGCGGCCGTGCGGGATTTCTTTGCCACAGATAGACACGGATGAACACGGATAATGTTTTGATTCCTGTCGGAGATCCGTGTGAGGCTGTGTTGCGGCCGGTCGCGACCGCTAACGACGTTCGCGTTCTGACTGAATGGCGCAATCGTTTCGTGAGTTCATTTCTCACGGAGTTTGAATCCACTGAAGCGCGCACGGAACAATGGCTAAGAGAAGTCGTTGGGCCGGATACGACGCGCTTCCTGTTTATGCTCGACGATGTTTCCGGTAGGACGATCGGATACCTCGGGCTTGCCTTCATCGATTGGCAGGAACGCACAGGCGAAGCGGACGCGATTGTTCGCGGCGTCGATGAACTCCCGGGCATCATGACCAAAGCGTTGCTCGCGTTGCTTCGCTGGGCGCATCGCGATCTTGGATTGACGAAGGCTCTGAACGTACGCGTGCGCTCCGATAATCCGGCGGTTTATTTCTATCTGAAGCTCGGCACCGAAACGCGGCGCGTGCCGTTGCGTGAGATCAAAGAACCAGGCATGACACGTTGGGTTGAAGACGAGTCGCTTGCGGGAAGTTCAACCGAGTTGGTTTACATAACATTTCATCGGCATTTGTATGAGTAAAGATCCATCGCCCGCTGAGCTATATCTCGACCTGCTGAAGAAATGCCTCACACGCTCGATCTTCGGCGAAAAGTATCGTTCGCTTCCCGCCGGCCACAACAACTTACTTCTAAAAACAGTGGGCAAGTGGCTCGCGAATCAGGACCTGCAAATCGTTCGCGCCGCGAAGTTCGATCAACGCGCGCGCGAAGAAGGTCTCGACTGGCCGGAAGAAGGCGAGACGATGATCGGTCTCAAACGTTTGCAGAACCTTCAGGACTGCATCACCAGCGTGGTCCAACAAAACGTTCCCGGCGATCTGATCGAAACCGGCGTGTGGCGCGGTGGCGCCGCGATCTTCATGCGCGCGGTTTTGAAAGCGCTCGGTGACACAGAGCGAACCGTTTGGCTCGCGGATTCTTTCGAAGGTTTGCCGCCGCCTTCTCCGGATCTTTATCCCGCTGACAAAGGCGCCGACTTCCATCTGTCAAACGATGTTCTCGGCGTGTCGTTGGAAGAAGTGAAAGCAAACTTTGCGCGTTACGAGTTGCTAGACGATCGCGTGCGGTTTTTGAAAGGTTGGTTCAAGGATACGTTGCCGAACGCGCCGATCGAAAAGCTGTCGGTGCTGCGGCTCGACGGGGATCTGTACGAATCGACCATGACCGCGCTGGAGTCGCTTTATCCGAAGCTCTCAATCGGTGGCTACGCGATTATCGACGATTACGCGCCGTCAGTTCCCTGCTGCGTCCAAGCCGTCGACGATTATCGCCGCGCGCACAACATTATTGAAGAAATGGTATCAACCGGCGACTACGGCGTTTTTTGGAAACGCCTCCGCTGAGCAACTCACGAAACACGAAATCATCCGCTTCACGACTGCGCACCATCGCCGCCGGGTGTCGCAACGGAAACTGCATTTGCTTCACGCGCACCTCAGCGAGCTTCGCATCGAATTCTTTGTAATGCTGCGCCGCTGGTCCAAACCCAACGTTTGTACACAGGTTCACTGCAGGTTGAATTGACAAGCCGCGTTGCACCCAGAGGGCAAACTGCCATTGATGATCCCACGTCTGCGTCTCGCCGGACACGATGCGATCGAAACACTGGCGCCAGAACGCCATCTCGTCTTCGTTTGAAAGTAGATCGCGCAGGAACGATGTTTCGCGCAAAGCGGGCCAGGCGCGAAGTTCGACGTCGTAGTGTCGCCACGCGCGCCGCCAAGTGGCCCAACCCCAGATGCCGGCGTAGTGACTGAAAAGATAACTGTCCGCAGTTAGTCTGCGGGTACCCATGAAGTTGTTGCCGCTGATCATCATCACTCGCTCGTCGTCCTGGTACTTTTCCAAAAGCTCGTCGCAAAAACGGAAAAAGGATGCGTGCGGCAAAACGTCGTCTTCGAAGAAGATGGCTTTTTCGACGATTTCAAAAACCCAATTGAGACCGGTCGCAGGCCGAAACTTTGTGCCGAGGTTTACATCAGAATAGTTTGTGAGAACCTCACACTCCCACGGCGCCTCAGCGATCACGCGCTTAGCGGCCGCAATCAGTTCGGCGTCTTCGGAATGATTGGGGCGTGGACCATCGGCGAAGACCAACACTCGCGGCGGTCGTGCGCGGATGACTTCTTCAACGAGCCTGCGGGTGATCTCGGGACGATTGAAAATGAGCAATGCTATAGGGGTCAGAAGTGGCGTTTGCATCGTTAAAGCCTGCGTAGATAACCGCGCGGTTGCAAGGTCATCAGGAAGCGTTCGCAACGCTCGTCGATCGCAAATCGATCGTTTTCGGAAAGAAACCGGTCGACGGCTTCCATGGGCCCGGGACCGAAACCGGGCGCGACGGGATGCTTGTTCACGTTCGTGTCTTCGACGATGAGGTAATCGCCCGATTTGACGAGCGGACTATAAGCGAGCAATTCCTGGTACACGTGATCGGCGCGATGATCGGAGTCGAGCACGACCATCACCCGGTCGTCGCCGACTTCTTCACGGACTCTCGCCACGATCTCCTGGTCCACGCTCGAGCCGGTTAGGTAACTAATCCTTGGATGCACTGGCCATTCGGGTTTGCGTTCGATGTCGATTGTGATCACCTGCCCATGTTCGAGGTGATCGAAGAGCATGGCGAAGTAGAGGGCGCTGCCGCCGGCGAAGGTGCCGGTTTCAATTACGTAGTCAGGGCGCCGCCGGACGATCAGCTCCTGATACATCCAGAGATCGAGCGGGCATTTGAGCAGGTGATAACCAAACCAACTGAGATTGATCGTGTCCGCACCCTTCGGCCAACGGTTGTAGTAGAGTTCGTGAAAACGGCGCACGGCGCGCGTGTCGCCCAAGGAGAGGCGGGGTTGGTCGCGATCGGGAAAGTAAGGGCCGATTGGGGTCTTCAATGCGCTATCCCTTTAAGACGTGTTTCGACTTCATTCCAATCATTTGGAACTAGGTTCAGTTCGCTTGATAGCTTGGGTTGGACTTCCGAAAATCCCCGATCGAGAAACTCCGCCACAGCATGCTCGTAGTTTTCAGTGAGAACGTCTGATGAAGGATCAAGTCCGAGTACGAGCGTCAGACCTGTTGGCGGCGTGGCGATCGTGAAGATGTCCAGGTCCGGCCGGTATTGTTTCAGACAAAGGATCGTTTTCCACACGTCGCCGGTGGAAAAATGCGTTTCGGGTTCGCGCCTTTGCGTCAATTCATCGAGAGGCACCGTGTCGTGAAACATGATCAGTGAACGGGGACTACTGTATTTCTCAAGGTTCATGAAGTCTCGGAGCGCTTGTTCGAAGAGGTGTGAGCCGTCGATGAAACCGATCGACAATGGTTCGCCGCGTAAGAGTTCGTGCACGTCGCGGCGCGCGAAGAAGTCGTCGCTGGTTTCGGCGAAGATGTGCGCTTCGGTTTGCAACGGATAGATCACACTCGGCACTGGATCGACGCCGATCGCGATGGCAGGCCGTGGGACGCGTGCCAAAGAAGCACTTTGCGAGACACCGATTTCGATGACGTTTTTTGGTTTTATAAAGCCGTAGAGCTTTTCGAGCCAGTCGAGATAGTGAATGCCCGGCATATTGATCGCTGCCAGACCACTGTGTGCTTCGGGTAGATCACTGTTGAAGGTCAGCGCGGTTCGATAGTTTGCGGCGGCGGTTTCGTTCTCGCCGAGAAGGTAATGAGCCTGGGCCAGAGCGAGATGATAGTTTGCGTTTTGCGACGGTGTCCGATCGGCGTTGCGCTCGAGAGACAACAGGCTTTCGGGCAAGGGATTTCGCGGATAGCGAAGCGCAATCAATTGCAGGATTGACGCCGCTGCATTGTTGCGTCCGTGACGAGCCTCGGACTTTGCGAGTTCGAGGAGTTTGGTTAGTGTTTCGTCGGAATGAGCGAAAGTGCCGTTGCCTGGAGCGATAGATGGCGCTGGAACATTG
>DATEHX010000259.1:0-3007 GCA_035279345.1 Pyrinomonadaceae bacterium
TCGTGACGCAGAACAAAACTAACTCTCACAGTTTTGTGGCCCAATTTGAATTTTTTGATCTATTTGATAAAGTGCGTTCTTTCCAATGCCACAGATCTTCCACCACAGCACTAATGCTTTAGCGAAGATTACTATCTACGGTGCGGTCTTTATCATTGTCGCCCTCCTTTGGGTGGCCGTCGAACTCAATCGTTCGTCGTGGAATACCGGCCAATGGGTCGAACGCCAGCAACCGGTCCAATTCAGTCACAAGCATCACGTAGGTGACGACGGTATCGATTGCCGTTACTGCCACACGTCAGTGGAAACTTCGGCATCGGCCGGCCTGCCTTCGACCACAACCTGCATGAATTGTCACAAGCAGATCTGGGCCGACAGCCCGTATCTGGAACCGGTACGCGCGAGTTTCCGCACCAACAAACCGCTCGAATGGATTCGCGTTCACGACCTGCCTGATTACGCCTACTTCAATCACAGCATTCACATCAAGAAGGGCGTCGGTTGTTCGACGTGTCACGGACGCGTCGACGATCAACCGATCATGTATCAGGCGGCCACGTTGCAGATGGAATGGTGTTTGGAATGTCACCGCGCGCCGGAGCGATTCGTGCGGCCGAAAGACAAGATTTTCGATATGACCTGGCGCCCGGAAAACAAAGGCCACGACCAACTGGCTGAAGGTATGCGGTTGAAGGCTGAATACAAGATTCAGGGCAGAAAGGTTTTGGAAAGCTGTTCTACTTGCCACCGTTAGATTGAACTTTTGAAATGAGCGAAAGCGATCGTCACATAAACTTCCAGCTAATGCGCGATCACATTCTTGCTTTACAGGATGATGAAGCGCCGCGCAGGGGTAAGAAGTATTGGCGAAGTCTGGATGAACTGGCGGACACGCCGGTGTTTCGTGAGTTTGTTGCCCGTGAGTTTCCGCAACAGGCGGAAGGGTGGGACGATCCGGTCGAACGCCGCACGTTTTTGAAGTTGATGGGCGCCTCGCTCGCACTCGCCGGTTTGAGCGGTTGCGTCTTTCAGCCGCCCGAAAAGATAGTTCCTTACGTCAAACAGCCCGAAGAGCACGTTCCCGGCAAAGCGCTTTTCTTTGCGACGGCCGCGCCGCTCTTTGGCGCCGCGACACCGGTTCTCGTGCGCAGCAACGAAGGCCGGCCCACGAAGATCGAAGGCAATCCGGACCATCCGAACAACCGTCCCGTTGATTTTCCGCCTGAAGATCCGTATCGAGATCCGCGCGGCTCGAGCGCCACCGACATCTTTTCGCAAGCGTCGATTTTGAGTCTTTACGATCCGGATCGTTCGCAAACGCTCACGTATCGCGAAGACATTCGTACGTGGACCGCGTTTGTCGGCGAGATGCGTTCGGCGTTGGACGAACAGCGCGCGAAACAAGGCGCGGGCATTCGTTTTCTGACGGAAACAATCACGTCGCCGACGCTTGGCGCGCAGATGCGCGAGTTGTTGACGGCGTTTCCGGGCGCGAAGTGGCACCAGTACGAGCCCGCGAATCACGACAACTCGCGGGCGGGCGCGGTGATGGCGTTAGGCCAGCCGGTAAACACCACGTACCGGTTTGATCTCGCGCAGCGCGTTCTCTCGCTCGATGCTGATTTTCTGTCGCCGGTGATGCCGGGATACTTGCGTTATTCACGCGAATTTATCGCGCGTCGACGGGTAACGGAAAACAACCGCGAGATGAACCGTCTCTACGTGATCGAGACGACGCCGACCAACACGGGTGCGATGGCGGACCACACGTGGAACGTGAAGCCGAGCCAGATGGTTGGTATCGCGAGTCTCCTGGCGACAGGTAGTGGAGCGCCGGGCGCCGGCCAGTACGATGTGAAGGTGCAGAGCGCCGATGGTATTCCGCTCGACGCCGTCATGCGCGATCTTCAGCAGCACAAAGGCGCGAGCATCGTGATTGCGGGCGAAGGCCAGCCGCCCATCGTTCATGCGCTGGCGCACGCGATGAATAATGCGTTGGGGAACGTCGGCAAGACGGTTTTCTACACTGATCCGCTGGAAGTGAATTCCGTAGACCAGCGTGCGTCTTTACAAGATCTCGTTAACGATATTGATGCAGGGCGTGTCGAGCTGCTGGTCATCATGGGCGGCAATCCGGTTTACAACACGCCGGCAGATCTAAAACTCGATTTCGATAGGCTGAAGAAAGCCAAGCTTCGCGTTCATCTCAGCGAGTACAAAGACGAGACTTCCGAGTTGTGTCACTGGCACGTGCCGGCGACGCACTATCTCGAATCGTGGGGCGATGCGCGTTCGTACGACGGCACCGTAACTATCATTCAGCCGTTGATCGAGCCGCTTTACGAAGGCAAAACACCTCTCGAACTGCTCGCTGTCTTTTCGGGCCAGTACGATCGCAAGCCTTACGACATCGTAAGGGCTTTTTGGCAGCAGGAACGCACAAAACTCGGAACGCCCACGACGAGCGCGAGTCCAACGGCCAGTCCGGCAGCGGGTCCAACAGCCAGCCCGGCAGCAACACCGAGCGCAACGCCAACAGCCAGTAACACCGATTTTGAAACCTGGTGGCGCCAGTCAATTCACGACGGCTTTATCCCTAACTCGGCGTTTCAAACAAAGACCGTTTCGTTCAACGCGAATTTCGCAAACCAAAATCCGAGCACTCAAGCCGCCACGTCTGGCTTCGAGGTCGTTTTCCGTACCGATCCGTCAGTCTACGACGGACGCTTCGCCAACAACGGCTGGCTTCAGGAACTGCCGAAACCGTTAACCAAAGTCACGTGGGACAACGTCGCCCTCGTGAGCCCCAATTCCGCGCAAGCACTGACTCTCGGTCCGCGTGCTGAAAATGCCGTCCACGGCCGCGAGCACTACGTGCCGATGATCGATCTCGTCGATCAACAGGGACGCACGTTACGCGGCGTGCCCGTTTGGGTCATGCCCGGCCAACCCGATAACGTCATCACGATTCACCTGGGCTACGGCCGCCGCCTCGCCGGACGCGTTG